>JBKJQK010000249.1:0-8627 GCA_046594095.1 Anaerolineae bacterium
GGATCACGACGGATGAATCGTTTGACAAATCCGTCAAGATCCGCGCGCATCCGTGCCATCCGTGTTCCAAAAACGAACGCGCGCGTTTCGTTTGACAGCCGCGACACCAGACCCGCCTGACGGTCTGGCCCGACCCATCCAGCCGGTGAACCCATGCTGAAACGCCGCGCGATCGATCCAACCCTGGCCGCCGGGCTCATCCTGGCGGCCATCTTCATCCTCGTCGCGATCATCTATCCGCTGGTCAAGGTCCTGGGGACGGCCGTCACCGCGGAAGCAATCCCCTACTTCGAGCGTTTCCTGCTCCGCCCCACGTTCCAGACCATCATCGGTCGGACGATCGTGCTGGGGCTGACGGTCGGTGTGGCCGGGACCCTGGTCGGCTTCGTCTGGGCGTTTGTCCAGACCCGGGTCGCCGCCCCGCGCTGGCTCAAGCGCACCCTGCACATCATCGCCCTGGTCCCAAGCGTGAGCCCGCCCTTCGCCGTGGCCATCTCGATGATCGTGCTGTTCGGCCGGCGCGGGATGATCAGCTACGGACTGTTTGGCATCACCGGTGACGTGTATGGCCTGAATGGCATGACCATCGTGATGGCCATGTCGTTCTTCCCGGTCGTGTATCTGACCATGGTGGGCTTGATGCGGGCGCTCGATCCAGCCCTCGAGGAAGCCAGCGCCAACCTGGGCGGGAGCAGGCTCCGCACGTTCGCCCGGGTGACCCTGCCCATGCTGCTGCCCGGCCTGGCCAGCTCGTTTCTGCTGCTTTTTGTCGAGGCCATCGCCGATCTGGGCAACCCGCTCACCATCGGCGGCGATTACGTCGTGCTGTCCGCCCGGCTCTTCATCGCCATCAACGGCGAATATGACCTGCTGGCCGCGGCGGTCCTGGCCGTGATTCTGATCGTGCCTTCGCTGCTGGTCTATCTGGCCCAGAAGTATTTCGCCGACCGGGCCTCTGTGGTTTCAGTGACCGGTAAGCCGACAGGCGTGACGGTTCTCGTCACCGACTGGCGGGTGCGGATCCCGGTCCTGGCCCTCAACATCGGGCTGGCCGGCTTCATCGTCCTGGTCTACGTGACGATGATCGCGGGCGCGTTCACCCGCCTGCTTGGGATCGACAACAGCTTCACCCTGGCCAACTTCAACTATGTCCTGTCGGGGCTGGGGAGCGAGGCGATGCTCGACACCACCCGGCTGTCGGCCTACTCGACCGTGGTCGCGGGCTTCCTCGGGATGCTGATCGCCTTTCTGGTCGTGCGGATGAAGTTCTTTGGCCGCGGCCTGCTCGACTTCGGGACGATGCTGGGCATCGCAGTGCCGGGCACCATCTTCGGCATCGGCTATCTGCTGGCCTTCAACGACCCGGTCAAGATCGGCGAGTTTGTCCTGCTGCCGAAGTTGACCGGCGGGCGGGCGATCCTGGCCGGCGAGATTGCCATCATCATGGTCTTCATCATCCGCAGCGCGCCGGCCGGCCTGCGCGCCGGCGTGGCCGCCCTGCAACAGATCGACCCCGCCATCGAGGAAGCTTCGGTCTCGCTGGGTGCCAACCGGGTGACGACCTTTGGGCGGATCACCCTGCCTCTCATCCGGCCGGCCTTTCTGTCGGGCCTGATCTACGCCTTCGCCCGGAGCATGACGACGATCAGCGCGGTGATCTTCCTGACCACGCCCGAAACCAAGATCATGACCCAGCAGATCTACGCCGAGACGGACGGGGGCAAGTTTGGCAACGCCTTCGCCTACATCGTGCTGCTGATCGGCATCGTCCTTCTCGTGATCGGAATCCTGCAGACCCTGATCGGCCTCGCCACCGGCGCCGAGCGGCGGGTCAAGACGGAGTAACTCATGGCCCGCGCTGGAACCCTTTCCCTCGACAACGTCACCAAACAATTCAAGACGCCGGAAGGCAAACTCGTCACGGCGGTCGACGCGGCGACCCTGCGCATCTCGCCGGGCGAGTTCCTGACCCTGCTGGGGCCATCAGGCTGCGGCAAGACGACAACCCTGCGGATGATTGCGGGCTTTGAGTTCCCCACCTCCGGGCGGATCGTGCTGGACGGCAAGGACATCGCGACGGTGTCGGCCGACAAGCGCGAGATGGCGATGGTGTTTCAGTCATACGCCCTGTTCCCGCATCTGACCGTGTTTGAGAACGTCGCATACGGTTTGCGCATCCGGCGGATGAACAATGACGCGGTCGCCGAGAAGGTCAAGAACACCCTGTTTCTGGTCGGGCTGGAGGGCAAGGATCGGCGCCGGCCGTCCGAGTTGTCGGGCGGCCAGCAGCAGCGGGTGGCCCTTGCCCGGGCGATGGCCATCGAGCCGCGGGTGCTGCTGTTTGATGAACCACTGAGCAATCTCGACGCCAAGCTGCGGGTGAGCCTGCGGGCCGAAATCCGCCGCCTGCAGAAGCAGCTCGGGATCACCAGCGTGTATGTCACCCACGACCAGGCCGAGGCGATGGCGCTCTCGGACCGGATCGTGGTGATGAACGCCGGGCGGATCGAGCAGGCCGGCACGCCCGACGAGATCTATGCCCGGCCGACCAGCCGCTTCGTGGCCGACTTCATCGGCAGGGCGAATTTCCTCCCGGCCGAAGTCCTCGAGCTCGGCCCATCCGGCGCGACAGTGCGGGTGGCGGGGACAGTCATCGGCGGCATCCCGGCCGATCCAGCCGTCAAGGCCGGTGCGTTTGGTACGGTCGTTGTGCGTCCGCAGGCCATGCAGGTGTCAGCGACCGGCGAGGGCTACCCGGCCCGGGTCCGGACCGCGACCTATCTGGGCAACATGGTCGAGTACGAGCTGACCTTTGGCGAACACGCCCTCATTCTGGAGGACTACACGGTCGCGCCCGGGCATGTCCTGGCCGAGGGCAGCGAAGCGCGCTGGAGTTTCGCCCCGACCCGGGCGTATGTGTTGCCGGGGTAGTTGGACGCTGTTTGCTGTTAGCCTTTAGCCGTTAGCCGTATGCCGTTAACTTTGAGCAAATGAATCCCGAAACCCTCGTCCAGCGCCAGCTTGACGCATACAACGCGCGCGATCTGGTCGCGTTTCTGGCTTGCTTCGGCGACGACGTCCGGATCTACCGGCCGCCCGCGACCGAGCCGGCGCTTGCCGGCAAAGAGGCGTATGGCCAGTTCTATGCGACCCAGCGCTTCAATCACGACGGGTTGCGGGCAGACCTGCTGAACCGGATCGTAATCGGCAACACCGTCATCGACCACGAGCGCATCCACGGCGTGCGCGGGGAGCCGTTTGAGGTCGCCGCCGCCTATCAGGTCATCGATGGTCAGATTCGGCGGGTGTGGATGTTTTCGGGTGGCTGAGGGCCCTCCTAACGCGCGGTATAGCCCAGGTCCAGCATGTGCGAGGCGCCGGTGATGATCGCCCCCGCATCCGAGGCCAGATACAACGCAAAGGCGGCGATCTCCTCGGGCTCAATCAGGCGTTTCACCGCCGCCGGGGCGAGCATCACCTTTTCGACGACATCCTCGACCGGGATGCCCAGCGTGCGGGCCTGATCAGCGATTTGCTTCTCGACGATGGCGGTCCGGGCATAGGCCGGACACAGCGCGTTGACGGTGATGCCGAATTCGCCCGCCTCGAGCGCCGTCGCCTTGGTCAGCCCAATAATGCCGTGCTTGGCGGCCGTATACGGGCCCTTGAACGGGCTGGCCACCACGCCATGCACACTCGACAGGTTGATGATCCGCCCCCACCGGTTGGCCTTCATCGCCGGGAGCAGGTATTTCGTCAACTGGAAGGGCGCGGTGAGCATGACCTGGATCATCGTGTTCCACATGTCCTCAGGAAACACGTCGATGGCGTTGATGCTCTGGAAACCGGCGTTGTTGATCAGGATGTCGATCCGCCCGCCGGCGGCCGCAAGCGCATCGGCGGCCAGTTTGCGAACGGCGGCCTGGTCGGCCAAATCGGCCCGCACGAACACGCCGCCGATCTTGTCGGCGACGTCCTTGCCACTCGGGTTGACGTCGTGGGCGACGACGCGGACACCCTCACGGGCGAAGGCGATGGCCATGGCACGGCCGAGGCCGCTCCCGGCCCCGGTGATCAGGGCGGTCTTGTCTTTCAGGGTCATGGTGTGGACCGGACGGGGCCGTAGGCCTCATCCAGCAGCTCGACGATCCAACGGACCTGCATGCGCTCGCCACGGCGGCCCAGCTCGGCCGTCAACTGCAGCGCGCAGCCCGGGTTTGCGGTCACCACCGCGTCGGCCTGGGTGGCCAGCACGTTGTCGACCTTGCGGGCGCCCAGCGTCGCGGCCATTTCCGGTTGCGTGACGTTGTAGATCCCGGCGCTGCCGCAGCATAACGAACTTTCCGCCATCTCCAGCAATTGGAGCTGCGGGATCGCGGCCAGCAGCTTGCGCGGCTGGGCGGTGATGCGCTGGGCGTGGGCGAGGTGGCACGGCTCCTGATACGTGACTTTGAGGGGCAGCGGCCGAAGATCTTTGGTGTTCAGCGGGATCGAGCACAAATACTCATGGACGTCCTTGATCTTGGCCGCGAACGCGCTAGCCCGCTCCGCCCAGGCCGGATCGTCAGCAAGCAAGTGGCCATACTCCTTGAGCGTGCTCCCGCACCCGGCCGCGTTCACGATGATGGCGTCGCAGCCGTCCAGCCCGGCCGCCTCGAATGCGGCGATGTTGCGCCGGGCCAGATCGCGGCCGCCCTCCAGATCTCCGCCGTGGGTATGCAACGCGCCGCAGCAACCCTGGCCGGGCGGGAGGGTCACCTGGCAGCCGTTGCGACGCAGCACCCGGATCGTGGCCTCATGGATTTCAGCGAAGGCGGTGCTCATGATGCAGCCGGTCAGCACGGCCACCCGATAGCGGCGCTCGCCGATGGCTTCATACACCTGGCCGCGCGGAGCCACAAAATGCGGGCTGATCCGGGGCAGCATCCGCTCAGCGTCGGCCATCCCAAACAGCTTGATCAGGCCGAGTTTGCGGGCCAGCGCCTGCAGCCCGGTGATCTGGTACAACCGCATCAGGCCTGAGAACGCCCGGAAGAGCCCCATCTTCTTGAACAGGTGGTTGAAGACGATCCCGCGGATGAGCCGCTCGCCGCCGCCCATCGCCTGCCCGGTCTTTGGCGCGGCCTCCATGTCGCCGGCCCGGAGCCGCTGGACCTGAGCCCGGCTGGCCTCGAGGATCGACCCGTACTGCACGCCGCTCGGGCAGACCGCCTCGCAGGCCCGGCAGTTGAGACATTGGCCCATCTGCTCGACAAAGACGTCACTGGTGATCGAGACGCTGCCTTCCGACACCGCGCGCATGAGATAGATCCGGCCGCGCGGCGATGACATCTCGAGAGAGGTGGCCCGATACGTTGGACAACTGGGCAGACACAACCCGCAATGCACACAAGAATTGATAACGTTTGGGTCAGGGACGTCGGCGCCGGAGAAGCCGATCAGATTGGTTGGGTTCTGCATAAGTTCGGGCGTGTCAGGCTTCGGCGCTTACGAGAAAACGCCCGGGATTCATCATTCCCTTGGGATCGAACTCGGCTTTGATCCGGCGCATGATGGCCAGTCCCTCAGGCGACCGACCAAACACGATGGTATCCGGAATTGCGTCCTGAACACCGGCCGGGTCCAGAACGGCCAGGTTCACGGCCGGCAGGGCGTCGGCCAGCGCTCGGAGCCAGGCGCCGGCGTCGCCGCCCGAAGCGCGCAGATACGCCACTCCGCTCAGGGCCCGGGCGGTGTAGCGCAAGCGCAGGCCAAAGCGCTGGGCCAACATCTGCGCGCCGCTGAGCGCGTCCGCGATCTGCGAGGGTAGACAGCTCAGGCGAACCACACAGTCGCCGGCGCCAGTGCGATTGAAGTCGGCAATGCGCGCCCACAGCGCCGCGGCGGCGCCTGGATCAACGAAACACGCCTCGAAGGCGCCGGCGGCCTGGGCCATCCGACCGAACTCGGCCCGGTGCCGGTCCGCCGCGGCCGGCAGGCCCTCAACCCGGACCGCGAGGCGGATCGTGTCCTCATCGGACCAGCCGCAGTTGCTGAGCTCACAGGCAACGGGCGTGAGCTGGCTGGCGTGGAGGGCATCCGCGAATACGAAGGCCGCCTCGATCGTCGGGAACGCGCATTCGAGGGTGAGATTCGCCCGCGCGATCGGGAGGAGCTTGAAGTTGGCGCTGGCGATCAACGCCAGCGTGCCGCAACTGCCGATATAGAGCTTCATCATGTCAAAGCCGCTAACGTTCTTGACCACGATGCCGCCCGCTTTGCTCACCCGGCCGGTCGCTTCGACCACCTGCACGCCGACGAGCAGGTCACGGGCGGTGCCATAGCCGAGCCGGCGCGGGCCGTCGGCGTTGACCGCCAGCGTTCCGCCGATCGTGGCTCGCCCTGGCAATGGCACATCGATCGGCAGCATCTGGCCATGAACGGCCAGAGCGGCCGCCAGGCTGGCCATCGTCATCCCAGCGCCAACGGATATGGCAAGGTCGTCGGCGGTGTAATCAAGTACCTGGTTGAGCCCAGTCGTGCGGAATACCAGCAACGGCCCGGGCGGTCGCGCCAGCCGTCCGATGGTCTGGCGCGTGCCGCCTCCCCACGGGACGACCGAAGCGCCGGCCTCAAACGAAATGGCCATCGCGATGGCCATTTCGTCGACGTTAGCGGGGGTGACGACGGCCTCAGGCGCAATCGAACCCGAGGCATAGGCCACTGTCAGTGCCGGATCGGCCAGTACCCGGTCGGCACCGATGGCGCCGGCGAGGCGCTGGTCGAGCGATGTCATAGGGGGCAATCGTACACGGAATTCCCATCCGTGGGAGTCGCCGTGTTTCGCCCCTTTTGACAGGATGATCCTATCGACTCAAACCCATTCGTACGTCCAGCCGATGGGTTGGCCGTCGCGGTAGGGCATCACGCCATGGAACTGGCGGGGGGTATCGCTGAAGACCAGGGGCAGGAAGTGGCGATCACCGGGCCACAGGTTGAGGGCGCCGGGGGTAAGCAGAGTCTCAATCGGCACCCAGGCCAGCGCGCCCTCGGGGTTGGAGGCCTGGGGCTCGCCCACAAACTCGCGAATGACGTAAATAAAGCCCAGCCAGTCCTCGCCATTCTTGCCGAAGCCCGGCCAGTTGATCGTGCCGCGCAACCACAGGCGGGTCGCTTCGATCCCGGCCTCCTCGCGCAGCTCGCGCCGCATTGCGGTCACGACATCCTCGTCGCGCTCGATCTTCCCGCCCAGCCCGTTGTATTTGCCGAAATGGTTGTCGTCCGGCCGGCTGTTGCGATGGATCAGCAGCGTGTTCCTCCCATCCGGCGAAAGCACGTAGCCAAGGGTCGCGACGATGGGGGTGTAGGGCACTTGCAGCCATTAGCCGTTAGCCATTAGCGATTAGCCAAAGGCTAACGGCTAATGGCTAATGGCTTTCTACTCTTCCTTCTGCGCGGCCAGCTCGGCCCTGTGCTTGGCGATGATGGGCTCGGCCAGCCCGGACGGCACCCGCGCATAGTGGTCGAACTTCAGCTCGAACACCCCGCGGCCCTGGGTCAGGCTGCGCAGGTCATTGCCATAGCGCTGCATTTCGGCCAACGGCGCATGAGCGGTGATGATCGTCTTGTTGCCGCGCTGATCCATACCCATCACCTGAGCGCGCTTGGTCTTCATCGAACCGATCACGTCGCCGGCATACTGGTCGGGGACCATGATCACAAACTCATAGATCGGCTCGAGCAGGGCCGGGCTGGCTTGCTCGAAGGCCTCGCGAAAGACCGCCCGGGAGGCGATTTCAAACGCAATCGGCTTCGAGTCCACCGCGTGTTCCTTTCCATCCAGGACCTGCACCCGCACACCGCCCACGTGATAGCCGGCGATGACACCTGATTCCAGCACCTGGCGAACGCCCTTTTCGATGCTGGAGTGATAGCTGCTGCTGATCGTGCCGCCAACGACCTTCCACTGGAACTCAAAGTTCTCGCCCGGCGTCGCGGGCTCAACAGCCATTTCGATTTCTGCGAACTGGCCGGCCCCGCCGGTCTGCTTCTTGTGCCGATGCCGCGCCTCGCCGCGTCGGGTGATCGTCTCTTTGTACGGCACGCGTGGAATCGAGATATCGACCTCGACGCCGAACTTGTTCTTCAACTTCGAAACCGCCACGTCAATGTGGGCGGGGCCCATGCCCATCAGAACCATCTCTTTGGTCTCAGGGTCGTGGATGAGCCGCAGGGAAGGATCTTCCTCGCACAACCGGGTGATGGACGGGCTAATCTTGGCCGTGTCGTTCTTGCTCTTGGGATGGAGCGCCGCGCCAAACAGCGGGTTCGGGAACGCAATTTCGGGCAAGGTCACGCAATGATTCTTGTCGCACAGCGTGTCGCCGGTGATGGCATTCGTCAGTTTTGTCGCCGCGCCCAGATCCCCAACGTGCAAAACGGGGACGGTGATCTGCTCTTTGCCCCGCGGGACCAGCAAGGTGGAAATGCGTTCTTCCGCGTCGTTTCGGGTGACCACCACCCGAAGATCGCCGCCGCGGATCGGGCCTTCGATGACCCGGAAGTAGGAGATCTTGCCGACGAATTGATCGGCGGCGGTCTTGAACACATACAGGCCCACCCCGTGCTGGCCATCGTCGGGGTCGGCC
>JBKJQK010000030.1:0-2754 GCA_046594095.1 Anaerolineae bacterium
CACATGACCGCGCGCAAAGACGGTCATGGCCGGGTCAACGGTCAGCACCAGCGCATTGGTGATCAGGACGGGCCGAATGAGAGCGGATGACGACATGCGGGTGATTATGCCCGCGGCCCAAGATGAGTGCCGGCTATTGGCGAAGAAGCGGCGGCTCCGATTTTGTATGTCCATGGGTAACATATCGGCCCATGCCAGACCCCACCGACGCAAGCCGTGTTGCGCGTGTCCGCGACTACTACGAGCGCAATACGCCGATCTTCCTCCGTTTTGGGCGCGAGCGCGAGACGCGGACCATTCATCGATCCGTGTGGGCGGAAGGGGTCAAGACCCTGCCCGAAGCCCTCACCTATGTGAATGGTTTGATTGGCCAGGCGATCGCTGCCCGGATGGGCGACGGCCCAATGCGCCTGCTCGACCTGGGCTGCGGGGTGGGGGGCAGCCTGTTTCACCTCGCCCGGACGATGTCTGCTCCCTTTCTGGGGGTCGGGGTCACGATCAGCCCAACCCAGTGCCGCCTGGCCTTTCAGACTGCGCAGGCCCGCGGGGTAGACGACCGATGCGCGTTCGTGGAAGCCAGTTTTCCGCAGCTTCCATTTGCGGGTACGTTCGACGTATGTTATGCGGTTGAGTCGCTCATACACGCGCCCGATTTGGGCCTCGCCTTCAGAGAGGCGGCCCGAGTTTTGAAGCCCGGCGGGACGCTGCTGGTGTGCGACGACTTTCTGATGGGCGAACCGGGCGGGACACCGGCCTGGCTCGTCGCATTCCGGCGCGGTTGGCACGCCAACAGCGCGCTGCCACTCGCGCGGGCGATTTCGCTGGCCGAGGCTGCTGGTCTCTCCCTGACCTACAAGCGAAATCTCACTCCTGACCTGCGCTTGGTGCGCCTGCCGGGCCGGCTCGTTGAAGTCGCGCTGCGGATCGGAAATGGCCTGCCTGAGGACTGGGCGTTTATCCAGGGGCAGATCGGCGGGTTGGCGCTTCAGCACGGGCTGGGGCGCGGCCTGATCGGCTATCACTGGCTGGAGTTCAAAAAGGTATGAGCAAATTGATTCGCGCCGCCGCGATTGCCGGCACCATTGGCCCGCTTGCATTTGGGTTATCCGTGGCCGGTTTGAGCGTCGTCCAGTACGACTTCATGCTCGGGCTGGGCTGGCATCCAATCAGCGCGCCGACCTTCGACTGGCCGAGCGGCCTGGCGTTGGGACCATATGGCCTGCTGATGACGCTGGCGTTTATCGCGGGTGGGTTTGGGATGGCGCTCCTGGCCCTTGGCGTCGGGCGTGGGCTAAAGGCAGGCGCACTCGGTGGCGCGGCGACGATCCTGCTTGTGGTCGCCGGTCTTGCGATGGCTGGCCTGGCCTCGCCGACCGACCCGACGCTGACGACGCGAGTGGCGACCCTGCCGGGGCGAATACACGACAGCGCCTATTTCGTTCTAGGGGTGAGCCTGTTCACCGCGATGTTGCTCTTCGGAGCGGCTTTCCGGCGCGACCCAGCCTGGCGTTTACTGTCCACTTACTCCTGGCTGACCCTGGCGTTCGCGGCTCCGGCCTTTCTGCTCAAGGGGATCGCCTTCTACCTGTTTCTGGCCGCGATTCTGGTCTGGGTCGAGGTGCTGGCCAACAGGCTGCGAAGGATTGGGAGTTAGCCAGGAAGCGAATCGGCCAGGGCCGCGCCGGCTGATTTGGGATGTCGCTGTGTTATCATCCTCCCCCGCTTCCGAAAATGAAGCGACTTTCCGCTCCATCGACTGGCGGGCCGCCCAAGCGGGTCCGCCTTTTTGACGGATGGAGCACTATGCGGCCACTGGCCGCTGATCATTCCCATGGAAGGAGACACACTGTGCGCGAATACGAACTGACCTACATCGTCAAACCCGATATTGACGCTGCCGCGCTGGCGGTGGTGATTGAGAAAGTGAGCGGCTACGTGACCGCCGAGGGCGGCACCATCGTCAAGACCGATGTCTGGGGGATGCGCAAAATGACGTACACCATCCGGCGCTACCGCGACGGACAGTACTATTTCAACATCATTCAGCTCCCCGAAGACGCCGGTGCGCGGCTCGAGAATCGGATCAAGCTGAACGAAGACATCATTCGGCACATGCTGGTCATTGCCGAACCTCTCAAGACGCCGCGCTCGGCTCTTCCCGCACAGCCCGCGGCGCCCATCGAGTCCGCGCCCGAATCCGCCCTTCCCGCCGCCTGATGCGGGTTGGTGCCGGCCGACGGCCGGGGATCGCCGGATATTCGGCACGCGGTTGAGCTGGTAGAGACGATGGGGCACCGGGGTAACCCGCGGCCGGGGCCATCGACCCAGATCGCCGGGGGCGAGCTGACTGCGACTGGACCCAATCGGTCGCCTGGAGGTTGAGCCCGAGACAAGCCTTCCGGTTGATATCAAGAATTGCCTCTCAAACCGAACCTCAGAGGATTCTCGACCCCAGCGTAAGTACCCGGCCGGGTTGGCCGGGGCAGACCGCGAGATACTGACCCGGATCGATCGGCGCAAACACCCGCGCCCCGGGATGACAACGGTGACGCGGAGACTGAGTACACGTTCTAGAGACACCTTTTCATGTCCAAAAAGCCTGAATCTGAGCAGCCGGCAAAGCCGGAGCCGAAATTCCTTCGGAGCAACCGCTGGCGCGGCGGCTACGAGATGCCGGAATTCAAACCGCGCCAGGATCGCTCCGCGATGACCCGCAAGATCGTCGTCATTGGCAGCCTGGTCACGGGAATTCTG
>JBKJQK010000544.1:0-8528 GCA_046594095.1 Anaerolineae bacterium
CAGCCGCCCAATTGATCGAGCGTGTTCGGAATGCCGGCTACAACGTCGCGACCGCCAAAGCCGACCTGCCCCTCCTGGGCATGACCTGCGCCAACTGCGCGAATACGATCGAACGCACCCTCAAGAAAATGCCCGGGATGGTGGCCGCAACGGTCAACTACGCGACCGAGCGGGCGTCGGTCGAGTATGTGCCGGGGGCGGTTGGGATTGCGGACATGGTCGGCGCGGTTCGAAAGGCCGGCTATGACGTGGTCACAACCGCCGCCGATGATGCCGAGCAAAACCTCGATGCCGAGGCTCAGGCCCGAAGCGCTGAGATCGATGCCCGCTGGCGGCGCGTCATCGTCGGCTTTCTGTTTGGGGTGCCCTCACTGATTCTCGGAATGAGCCGCGACCTCGGGCTGCTCGAGGGACTCATCCCCCACGACTTCCTACATGGCCCCCCCTTCCATTGGCTGCTGTTCGCCCTTGCCCTGCCCGTCCAGACTTACGTGGGCTGGCCGTTCTTCACCCACGCTTACAAAGCCATCCGCAACGGCGCCGCAAACATGGACGTCCTCATCGCGTTGGGCTCGGGTGTCGCATTTATCTATTCCCTGTTCGTGACGATCTTCAATACCGGCGGTCACGTCTACTTCGAAACGGCCGCTTTGATCCTGGCCCTGATCAGCGTCGGAAAGTGGATCGAAGCGAAGGCCAAGGGCCGCACCAGCGAGGCCATCAAACACCTGATCAACTTGCGCCCGAAGACGGCCCGGGTAGAGCGCGGGCTCGACGAGGTCGAGATTCCGATCTCGCGCCTTGCGATCGGCGACGTGGTGGTCGTGCGGCCAGGCGAGCGCATACCGACCGATGGCGTGGTCATGGCAGGCGCGTCCTCAGTCGACGAGAGTGTCATCACCGGCGAGAGCGTGCCGCGCGACAAGCGCCCGGGTGATCCGGTGACGGGCGCGAGTATCAACAAGGAAGGCGTTTTGCGCATCGAGGCGACCCGGGTGGGTCGCGACACCGCCCTGGCCCAGATCATCCGCCTCGTCGAACAGGCCCAGGGCAGCAAAGCGCCCATCCAGGCCCTGGCAGACCGGGTATCGGCGATCTTTGTCCCGGCCGTCCTGGTGATTGCATTACTGACCTACATCATTACCGTCCTTGTCACGCAGCAGTTTGAGACGGCCCTGATCAACGCCGTGGCCGTGCTCGTCATCGCCTGCCCGTGCGCGCTCGGCCTCGCCACCCCGACCGCCATCGTTGTCGGCATGGGCCGCGGCGCGGAGAACGGAATCCTGTTCAAGAATAGCGAGGCCCTCGAGCGGGCCTCAGAGCTGGGCGTTATAGCGCTGGACAAGACCGGCACCCTCACCCGGGGCGAGCCCGCCCTGGTCGCCCATCAGCCGGCCCTGGGCTCGGCGCTGGACGCGGACGGGGTCCTGCGCCTGGCCGCGAGTGTGGAGCGATCGAGCGAGCATCCGCTCGCCCAGGCGATCGTCACGGCAGCGAGCGGGCTGCGGATGAAGCTTGCGGCCGTGGAAGCCTTCGCCGCCATCCCCGGACGCGGCGTCTCCGCGCGCGTCGGATCGCAAGTCGTGTTAGTCGGCAATCCGCGGTTGATGGAGCAGTCCGGGATCCCCATCCCCGACGTTGACGCCGAGAAAATTGTGGACTGGCAGTCTGAAGGCCGAACGGTGATGCTACTCGCGGTGGACGGCGCTCTGGCAGGGATGTTCGCCGTCGCCGACACGATCAAGGCCGAATCCCCGGCTGCGGTAACCGCCCTGCGGGAAATGGGCATGAAAGTCGTGATGATTACGGGCGACAACCCCCGCGCCGCAAGGGCGATCGCCGCTCAGGTCGGGATCGACGACATCGAGGCGGAAGTGCTCCCCGAGCAAAAGGCCGAGGTTATCAAGCGCCTGCAGGCCCTGCCGCTGGTCGCGGGAAAGCGCGCCGGAGTGGCGATGGTGGGCGACGGCATCAACGATGCTCCCGCCCTGGCTCAGGCCGACGTTGGCGCGGCCATGGGGACCGGCACGGATGTCGCGATCGAAGCTGCCGACATCACACTGATGGGCGGAGACCTGCGCAAACTGTCTCAGGCGATCCGCCTGTCGCGGGCCATCGTCCGCGGCATCCGCCAGAATCTGTTTTGGGCGTTCTTCTACAACGTCATCCTGATCCCGGTGGCCGCGGTGGGTGTCTTTCAGCAATACGGGCCGATTCTTGCCGCGGGCGCGATGGCGTTCAGCTCGCTCTTCGTCGTGTCGAACAGCCTGCGCTTGAAAAGGGTTGATTTAGGGCGCCGCGCTTGACTCTATAATCGCGCCGCGATGACGACCCATATCAAGCTCTTTAATCCCGGCCCCGTCGAGGTGCGCCGCGAGATACTCGACGCCCAGGCAGATTGGATGATCGGCCACCGCGGCAAAGCCTTCGAGACCCTTTTTGCCCGAATCCAGGCGGGTCTGCGCCAGGTTTTCTTCACCTCCAGCAGGGTCTACCTATCCACCTCGTCGGGCTCGGGCCTGTGGGAAGCGGCGGCCCGAAATTGCGTGAGCGATGATCCCGGCCGGGGCGTTCTTGCGCTCGTATGCGGTGATTTCAGCGAGAGGTGGGCCGACGTCTTCGCCCGAAACGGCAAATCCGTGACCGTCTCCGAAGTGCCGCGGGGCAGCACCAATACCGCCGCCGCTGTCGCCGAGGCGATTCGCGCCCACAATGCGCCCTTTGATGCTGTGGCTGTCGTCCACAACGAGACCAGCACGGGCGTGCGGAATCCGCTGGCCGAGATCGCCCACACCGTCAAGACGCTCTCTCCCGAAACACTTGTCCTGGTCGACGCGGTCAGCTCGCTTGGCGGTGACAAGATCGACGTTGATGGGTTGGGCCTGGACGTGACACTGACCTCGTCTCAGAAGTGCTTCGGCCTGCCCCCCGGGCTTTCCCTTGCCGCCGTGAGCGACCGGGCCCTTGCCCGCGCCGCCACGATTCCGAATCGGGGCTACTACTTTGACTTCCTTGAGCTCGAGGCATTTCTGAGGAAGAACAACACGCCATCGACCCCGGCCATTTCGCTGATGTATGCGCTCGACCGGCAACTCGCCGACATCCTGGCCGAAGGCCTCGAGCAGCGCTTTGGCCGGCACGCCGAACTTGCGCGCATGACCCGCGAGTGGGCAGAGGAGCTGGGCTTTGGCCTATTCGCCGAACCTGGCGTCGCCTCGCAGACAGTCACCGTGGTCGCCAACACGCGCAACATAGACGTGAGCGCGATGAACCACGCGCTCGCGGCGCGCGGCCTGAGCATCGCCGATGGATATGGCGGTCTCAAAGGCAAGACCTTCCGGATTGCGCATATGGCCGACACCAGTGAGGCAGACATGCGCGAGCTGTTCGGCGCCATGAACGAGTACTTGAGCCATGCCTGACTTCCCGCACACCGCCCGGTTTGACGTACGCGACTACGAGTGCGATCTGCAGGGCATCGTCAACAACGCCAATTACCAGCATTACCTAGAACACGCGCGTCACTTGTATCTGAAGGAGATCGGCATCGACTTTGCGGCTTTGAGCGCGCGCGGCGCCAACCTGGTTGTTACCCGGGTTGAAATCGACTACCCGTCACCGTTGCGGAGCGGTGATCATTTCGTAGTACGCACGCGGCTTGAGCGGGTTTCGCGCGCGCGCTTCGTCTTCATTCAAGAAATCGATCGCGCCGACGGAAAGCCGGTCGCTCGGGCAAAGGTCTTTGGCGCCACAATGGATGGCAACGGCCGCCCGACCCGCCCGCCGAAGGAACTAGACAATGGACAATGGATAATGGATAATGAGGCGTGAGCGTTATCAATTGTCCATTGTCCATTACCTAAGGGATCTGCTGCTGCATCAGATAGCCAAGCCGGATGCGGGTCTGGGCGAATAGAAAGTCGTTTCCGACCGCCTGGGCAAGCTGACCAGCCTTTTCCAGGTCCCGTATCGCGTCCTGCTTCTCGTTTCGGCCCTCGTGCGCGGCCGCGCGAAGATAGAACGGGATCGGGTCCTTCGGCGACGCGAACGCCGCTCCGTCAAGGTCTTCCAGCGCGGAATCGTGATCCCCAAGGACCAGCCAAATCTGGGCGCGCTCGACGAGGAACGGCACTTCGCCCATCGCCTTGCGCGCCTGACTGAAAGAAGCAGTCGCCTCGATGGTGCGGGTCGCCGGGAGCGTCACCCCGCGCCAAATCAGGAGTGGCGAGTTTGTCGGTGAAAACGCGAGGCCCGCCTCGATGGCCGCAAGCGCCCCGCCCGGGTTTCCCTTCTGAAGCGCCGCCTGAGCGGCGGATTCAGCGTCCCGGACTGGATCCTTGGGGAAAAGAAAATCGCGGCCCAGCCAGCCCAACCCAAGCATTACCAGGAACCCCCCGAGCGTGCTACCGGCCACGATCAACACGCGCCGTGAGTTCTGAGCCGCAATTGCGTCAAGCTGCCAGCAGCGCTCATCGTTCTCCGCGCCCAGCCGCATCCGAAGCGCGCGATACGCGTCGCCGCCACCGCACAAGCGCACAATGCGCGAAGCCGCCCTTTCCAGCCGCGCGCCGATTCCATCGTAGCGGGACCGTTCCGAACGCATGTCGGTCTTGGCGCGTTCCTGGAATTCAAGGATGGCCTTTGCGTGCGCGAACTCAGTCAGAATCGTCTCGACCCGGCCTTTCTCGAGTCCAACGAGTCCAATCTCAACCGCGTCCAGGCCTGCGCGCAGGCGATCGGAATCATTGAGAGTTTCGAGGTGTTGCTGAAGTTTCGCCACGCGCCGATTGTACCGAATTGCGAAAGGCGCGTGGCAAGAACGACCGGCATGGCGTATCGCTAAAATAGAGTATGGATATGTCCAAGCTTGCCTCCGAAACGACGCAACTTCTGCAGGACCTCCTGCGGTTCAATACGACCAACCCGCCCGGCAATGAATCGGCGTGCATAGATTTCATCGCCCGCGCCCTTGCGCGAGAGGGTATCGAGTCTACGGTCATCGAAAGCGCCCCCGGGCGGGGCAATCTGGTTGCGCGGCTGAAGGGCGGCGGCAGCCTGCCTCCGATCTTGCTGTTTGGCCACGTGGATGTCGTTCCGGCCGAGGCCGGAAAGTGGCAGCGCCCGCCGTTCAGTGGCGATCTGATCGACGGCGTGATTTGGGGCCGCGGCGCCACCGATATGAAGAACATGGTGGCCATGGAAATAATGACCCTGATTCAACTCAAGCGCGAGGGCCTTCCGCTCAAACGCGACGTCATCTTTATGGCCAACGCCGATGAGGAGACTGGCGGCGTGATGGGCGCCAAGTTCATGGTCGACAATCACCCCGAGCTGATTCGCGCCGAATACGCGTTGACCGAAGGCGGCGCAGCGAGTATCGAGCTGGATGGCAAGAGCTTCTTTGTGTGCAGCACGGGCGAAAAAGGTTCGGCCCGTTTTACGCTGCGCGGGCGCGGCAGGCCAGGCCACGCCTCGCAACCGCATATGGACAACGCGATTCTGCCGCTGGCAATCGCGCTTCAGAAAGTAATCGAGAATCCTCTGCCCTTGCATCTGACCGCGACGACTCGCGCCCACATCGAAGCCCTGGCCGCCCACGTGGGCGAGGGCACGGGCCAGCTTCTGCGCGCCCTGCTTGATCCGGCCACCCATGATGAGGCGATGGCGGAATTGCCGCTGGAGGAGCCCTTCAAGCGCCGCCTGAACGCGATTTTCCGCAACACCGCCACTCCGACCATCCTTCAGGCAGGCAGCAAGATAAACGTCATCCCGGCCGAGGCCGAGGCGCAGGTTGATTGCCGGGTCCTTCCGGGAACGACGCCGGAATCCATCGCGGCGGAAGTCCGGGCGGTGGTCGGCGACAAGGTTGATATCGAGTTCGGGCGATTCAATCCGGCCCAGGAATCGGACCCCGAGTCGCCCCTGCTGGGCATCATCAAGGCTTGTGTCGCCGAACGCGCGCCAGGCGGCATCGTTGTGCCGGGGCTGATCGCAGGCGGGACCGACGCCCGGCACGTCAACAAGCTCGGGATCAAGACCTATGGATTTATCCCGACCCGTTATGAGGGCGCCAGCATGACCGGGCTCGCCCATTCCCATGACGAACGAATCAGCGTCGCGAACCTGCTGTTCGGTACCCAGGTCATCTACGACGTCGTCAGGGTCGCGTCGGCCTAGGCAACAACGAAGGCCGGCCGCCCATACCAAGGCGGCCGGTCTGCATGCTCTATCAAAATCGGTTATGCCTTCGGACCTGAATCCTCGTCGACTGGATCCACTTTCTCGGGTTCGTCGGCCTTGACCTCATGAGCCGCCTGGGGGGTCGCCCGGCGGGCGAGATCCTCATTGATCTTCTTGAGCGTGTCGACCACGCCGGTGCGGACTTCAGCCACGATTTGCGGACCGCGGGCGGTTTCCCAGGCTTCTTTGGCCTTGACCTTGGCCTTGTTAAGGCTGGGGTCCTTCTGAGCCGACTCGACGGCTTCGTTGACGCGTTTGACGAACTCCTCGAGGCCGGCCGAGAGTTCCTTTTCGATGCTCCGGCGCTCGTCGGACTCCCATGCCGAACGCACGACCTTGCCCAGGTTCTCGCCCAGACGATTGAGTTCTGCCACAAGGTTTGTCGGCTGCGGGTTGTTATCTTGATCTGACATATGGTGTGCCTCCCTAAATACGGGGCGATGTTACGCCTGGGATGTTATACGCGCGCTTGACCAGACCAGTTGCGGGACCGGACCGGTGGTATAGCGCCAGCCACTATCTTAAGCGAGTCTGGCGCCCACCCACTCGGCAATATGCGAGGCGACTTCCGGGCGCAGAATCAACGTCAGATGCGTGCCCTGAGGAACGATCAGGAGTTCATGCTGGGCCATGCCAGCCAGCAAGCGGGCGTTTGACACAGGCACGGCAGCGTCCGCATCGCCGTGCGCGATCAGAACCGGACGGCCCCCCAGCGCGGCCAAATTCTGGCCTGTGTGATATCGATTGATCATTCCGTACAAAGTTTCGGGGCCGGCAACATATCCGCGCATCGATCGCCAACCTCGCCAGAAGTCCAGCATTGACCCCCACCGGAAGGCCCCAAGGTTGGCCGGCAGGAGCATCGAAAGCGCTTCGAAGGCTATGATCTTGCGAGTGACCGGGGAAAGTGAGGCTGGGGTGGAAATAAGGACCAGTGCCGCAACTCGCGCCTCGTGGGCGGCCAGCCAGGCCGCCTGGTTTCCGCCAAAGCTGATCCCGATCGCGCCGAGTTTGGCGGCCGGATACCGGGCCGCCAGCCACGCAAATCCAGCCTGGGCAGCCGCCTGGGTATTGCCGAGTGTGGTCGGAACGGCCTGGAAGTCGCCGTGACCGGGAGGATCCAGGCTGAGCACCGCCACGCCGCGCCGATTTAGCTCACGAATGAGCGGCCATTTGAAGGCAAGCCGATTGTCGCCAGCGCCGCACAGAAGTATCACGGCCGCGGCGTGCGCACGGGCTGGCATAAACAACGTGCCCGGCTGGGTTGGAACAGTTTGAGTGCCGCCCGGGCGAGGGACAGCGTCCGGATGGTCGCGAACTAACGAGGCCGGTGTGATGACATCATTGGGTTGTAGGCGATCGGGCAGCGAAACCGCCAGCTTGACTTGTTCAACGGCCCAATCTGCGGACAGTCCGGGCGCCAGTAGAAGGTGAATGGGATCTCGGTCACGATTCGCCAGCGCCCCCAGGGCCACTGACGTCCCAAAGCCGGCGACAATACCAACCGGCAACCAGACCGCGGACGATAACGACAACAGCTCGCCGCCGCCAATCAGTGCGGCCACGCCCAGCAGCAGACCGCCCAAAACGGCATTCGCGCTCCGGCGGTTGCCCAGAATTGACATGCCAGCCAGAGAAAACGTGGAAGCCAAGATCTGCCAGAACCCAAGTCCGGCAAGGTACCCCGCGATGACGGCGATTCCCATAATTTCTCGCGGGCCGCTCAAACAGGCGCTGCGCCGCGGTTTGACCGATGGGCCCGGCAGGATTCGAACCTGCAACCCACGCCTTATGAGGGCGCTGCTCTACCATTGAGCTACAAGCCCGGAACAAAAAGATTGTACACCGTATACTCGCCGATGGATGGTCACAAGATTCATACTAATTGCCGCGATTACGCTTGCGGCATGCGGCGCGGCACCCGCACCCGCCGCTCCTCCCCGCGCGCCCAACTCTTCGCCAGCGCCGAATGATTCGTCCCGGTTGAGTGAGATCAACATCTCGGAGATTCCCGTTTTGCCCAGCCTGTCCCCCGAGATGCATACGCTCTACGCCGATGGGCTTAAGGCCGGCAACAATCCACGGGTGTTCTCAAAGCTGGGCGACTGCATGACCGATAACGCAGAATTCCTGGTTCCGCTTGCGGCTGGAAAATACGATCTCAAGCAGAACGCGAATCTTCGCACCGTGATTGACAAGTTCGCCGGCGCGCCAACCCGCCAGGGTAAACCCTGGGCGCTGGACTCATTTGCGAGTCCCGGTTTGGCGGCGGCTGGCGGATTCAACTC
>JBKJQK010000315.1:0-4228 GCA_046594095.1 Anaerolineae bacterium
ACGGATGAGCGCCTTCATCCAACGACTGCACGGGCGAACATCTTTCGAGTTCAACAAGCTCGACAATGCGCAAGGACGGCAGGTCTGGCGCAACTATTGGGACCGTCTGATTCGCACTGAACGCGACTACTGGACTCGTTTCAACTACATCCACCACAACCCTGTCAAACATGGCCTCGCGGCTACCGCGGCTGATTGGTCCAGCTCGTCTTACTCGGGGTATTTGACAACCTTCGGCCGTGATTGGCTGGCGGATATCGAACAACGCTTTCCCATTCGCGATTTCACGGATGAGTAATTCCTGTCATGGAACCTACGGCCCAGGGTGACATAGCAGCTATGGACGTTATGCGTGTTGGAGTTTAGGCTTTAGCCGGCGGCGGAACTGCGGAGCGTAACGCAAGCCGAGCCTAGGCTTCAGCCGGCGGCGGAACTGCGGGGCGTAACGCAAGCCGAGCTTAGGATTTACCTGAACCCGCAACTTCGGGACGTTATGCGTGGTGGAGTTTAGGCTTTAGCCGGCGGCGGAACTGCGGGGCTTCGGCCCGCTCGAGATTGATCACGAGCCGCGCCAACACACTACCCTCCCAGTTTCGCAATGTTCCGCCGCCGGCTAAAGCCTAAACTCCAACGCGCTATTGCCGCAATGTTCCGCCGTCAGCCAACGCCTTAGCGCCGCGTAAACCCCGCTTACCGCGTATACGAAAACGCCGACCAGTCCGATTTCGCGCCCTCGCGGCCGCCTGCAAACAGCGCCCATACCCGGAACCGCCCGGGCTGCGCGCCGAAGAACTCAAGGGTCAGCCTGGGCTCGTTGACCGTGCGCTTGACCGAGCGCCCGACATCGGCGCACCATTTGCCCTGCTCGCAGCAGTTCAAACAATCGATTTCGGCCGTGTAGCTCGTCGCGCCAGGCACCGCCCGCCACTCAAAGTTCGTGTTGCGCGGGAAAACGGCAAACACCGTGTTGGGCGCCGGCGCAAGCAGGACCGGCGTTCCATCCGCGGTTGCCGGACTTCCGGCGCCGGCCCCGTTTCCTCCGAGCGCGAAATACCAGACCCCGGCCGCGAGCACCAGCAGCGCGGCGACCATCCCGACCACGACCGGCAGCGCGCGCGACCCGCTTCGCGCCGGCGCCGCCATCGACCCCGGCGACACGCCGACCCGCGTCGCGCCTATGTCCGCCACCGGCGCGGGGGCCGCGGCCGGCGCGCCGCGGAGCGCCTGGAAGAACGCCCGGGAAAACTCGCCCGCCGACGGAAAGCGATCGGACGCCTCTTTGGCCATCGCATGGGCGACCACCGCGGCGACCTCGGGCGAGACCGCCGGCTTGAGCGCGTGCAGGTCCTGGGGGGTCTCCTGAATGTGCATCCGCATCAGGGCGAAGGCCTCATCCGCCACAAACGGCGGACGCCCGCTCAGGATCTCGTACGCCATCGCCCCCAGCGAATACACGTCGCTGACCGGCGTCACCGGCTTTCCCAGCGCTTGCTCGGGAGACATGTAGCGAACCGTGCCGATGATGGCCCCGGCCTGAGTCGATCCTGTCAGGCCCGTGTCGGCGCCGGGCGCCGTGCGTTTGGCGATCCCGAAGTCCGTCAGCACCGCCCGCCCATCCGACGCCCGGAGCATGATGTTGCTCGGTTTGATGTCGCGATGGACGACCCCGGCGTAGTGGGCGCCATCGATGGCGGCGGCGACATCGCTCAGAATGGGAAAGAATTCGTCCGGGGTCAGCGCGCCGCGCTCGCTAAGGAGCGCATCCAGCCCGCGCCCCTCGACCAGGTCCATCGCAAAATAGGGCACCCCCTCGAATTCGCCCGCATCCAGGATCCGGACGATGTTCGGGTGCAGCGGCGCGAGCCGGGGTTCCTTGTCGAACCGGGCCCGCATCGAGGCGTCGCCCCGGAACTGTTCGGCCAGGGTCTTGAGCGCGACCACCTTGCCCTGTCCGTCGCGAGCCCGGTAGACCGCCCCCATCCCGCCTTTCGCAATTAAACCCAGGATTTCGTACGCGCCAAAGCGCTCGCCAGCCGTCAGCATTGCCATGGGCCGAGTATAGGCGCGGGAAGCGGGCCGCATATGGCTTCGCCCGGCGGCGGCGGGCGCCAACACCGCCAAACTTGCCCTTGCGGGGGAAAGCAATCCCGGATAATATTGGGAATCTTTCCATTTCCAGGTAGCCTGGGTGGTTTGGCGCGACGTGGCGGGCATCAGTTGCCGCCGATCGCGACTCGTGCTTGGGGGAAACTTGGCAGACACAAAAACTGAACGCGCACCCGCGACGCCCAATAAGGGGAAGGCGCTGGCGCCGGTCCGGACGCCTCACGGGGGACAAACCGATTTTCAGGGTGGCTCGCTTCAGCGTGCGCTCGGCAATGCCGGCTCAGCCTCCGCCGCCGACATTCTGACCCTGCAGCGTACGGTCGGCAACCGGGCCACCCGGCGCTTCCTTGCCCTGCACGGCGCGCAGGCCAAATTGACCGTTGGCGCGGCCAATGACCCCTATGAGCGCGAGGCCGACCGGGTCGCCGACCGCGTCATGCGCGCGGCGGCTTCATCCGCTCCCCCTCCGCAACGGCGGGATGAAGACGGAGTTCAGTCTAAACCCCTGGTGGATGCGATCACTCCGCTCGTCCAGCGCCACCACGACGAAGAAGACCTGCGGATGAAGCCGGCCTACCCGACTGACAGTTTTGAAGTCGGCTCCGGCTTTGAGAATCGCCTGAGCGCGGCCACGGGCGGCGGCCGGCCCCTACCGGCGAGCACCCGCGCCCGGATGGAAACCGGGATCGGCGCGGATTTCAGCGGCGTGCGTCTTCATGCGGACAGCGCCTCGGCCCAGCTCAACCGAGAGCTGAGCGCGCAGGCCTTCACCCGCGGCTCGGATATCTTTCTGGGCGAAGGCAAAGACAACCTGGCGTCTAGCGCCGGTCAGCACCTCCTCGCCCACGAGCTCACCCACGTCGTCCAGCAGGGCGCGGCCGGAGATCGCGTCGCGCGTCAAACCGAGCTAGGCGTCGCCCGGCGAGGCGGGGTCGATGCTGGGCGCGTGCAGCGCAAGATTGGCTTTGAATTCGAAGCCGATGCCTGGAACAGCTACCTCGTTCAGCGCCCCCTGGCCGGTCCCGAGCAACAGATCAAGGAGAATGACCCGGCTGCCGTAAACGCAACCGCGACGACGGCAGGCGGCTTTACCGCACCGCCAAGGAAAGGGCACGTCATTGAGAAAGTCGGCTCCGGAATGCAGCCCGGCCCGGGTCCGGGATTCGAACTCCAGGCCGACGAAAAGGATGCCGATCATGGCGATCTCGAGTTTGTGACCAAACCCTTTGAAGAATCGCCTCAGGGTTACGACGATCTCCGAGCCTCGCTCGAAATGATGCGTTCCTTGATGAACCACATCGTTACCATGCCCTTCCGCAGCAAGACCGGGACCTACAACTGGCCCGACGAGCACGGACTGGCCTCCAACCTGTTGCTTGCATTCGGCGATCGGCCGATGAAACTCAAGCCCCAGGTAACTGGAGGAATTGGATTGGACAAAATCGGCGGCGTCATGGAGAACATGGGCGTGGTTCCGGGCGAAACGCTGCCGGAAGCCACCCAACGGACGCCTGGCCGCGGAACCGGCGGCTTGCTGGCCGCAAATACCCAGATGGCGAAAATTCTCGGGGCAGCCCCCGGGATGGCCCGCAACGCGGTAAACAACTACCTTCCGCACCGCATTACCATGTGGAATCTGGTCAAGGATGACTTCCAGAACACCAAGGCTCTCGAGGGCCTGGTGGCGATGGCCGTGGCCTACGTTAAGGCGGGCTCGAATACGGCATTCGCCAGCTATCCCAAGGCCCTGGCTCCTTTGATGTCACGGACCGAGTTTTCAACCTTGTTCGAGATGCTCCCGCAGCCGCAGAAGGACGTCCTGCGTTCCGACGCGCGCGTATTCAGCGGCCTCGTTCTCGCCGCCGCCAACAGCAGCCTGAGCCTGGGAGCCAGAGATGTGGCCGTCACTGAAGGCATGGCGCTCATCCGGCACTTCGGGCGCGTTGGAGCCCTCACCGTTGGGCGCTGGCTCAATGGCATTCCGGCCGGCGTGGACTACATGACCATTTCCGGATACCAGCGGATGCTGCTGGAAGACATGGGCGCCGGCGCCCTGACCCCGGGGGAAATCGAAGTCAGCGGCGATCTGGAGGGATTTGGCGCGCTCGGCACGAAGACGGAT
>JBKJQK010000434.1:0-3141 GCA_046594095.1 Anaerolineae bacterium
AGCAACGATGGCGGCCACAAAGTAGGGAGTAAACGTAAGACCCGCGCCATCCCGCTCAAAAGCCTGTTTGTGGGATTGCCGGTGGGCGACGACACGGCTCATGTCGACCTCGAATACGGTCGTCACATGCGGGGTGGTCTGAACACTGCGAACCATGTGCTCGGCGATGGCCCGGCGCATCGTCGAAAGGGGCTGGATCAGGCTCGGGCCGCCAGCCGCAGGCTCGGCCGACGTGCCAGGCTTTTCCTCGCTTGGGCGAAACAACTCGCCCGTTCCGGGTTGCTCCCAGGCCTCCAGGCCGGCCGGCGAGGGCTTCGCGAGTGTTTCGATATAGGCCAGGATGTCCTTCTTCGTGACCCGGCCGCCATCGCCAGTGCCCGCGACCCGATCGATATCGACCCCGTTTTCGGCTGCGATGCGCCCGACAACCGGCGACACCCAGAGTTGCCCGGACGCGCGCGCTTCCAGCGGGCTTCGCGCAAATGCCCGCGCCGATCTGCCTGGGGCCTGCCCCTCTGTGTCTATCACCGCCGTCATAGACACCAATGTGCCTGATCCCTGCCCTCCGGTGTCTATCACCGCGATCGGCGCCGCCGATCCGCCTGAGCCCTGTCCTCCGGTGTCTATCACCGCGATCGGCGCGTTGACCGCCACGACCTCCCCTTCCCGGCACAGGATTTTCGAAAGGGTCCCGGCCGCCGTTGCGGTCACCTCAGTGGTGATCTTGTCCGTTTCCACCTCGAGTAGCGGCTCAAACTCAGCCACCGTATCGCCAACATTTTTCAGCCAGCGGGAGATCTTTCCCTCGACGACGCTTTCGCCGAGTTTGGGCATGAGGACATCTGTTGTCATGGTTGAGTTTCGGACGTAATGCGCGTCAGTAGGCTGCCAGCTTGCGGATGCCGGCCAGTATCGTCCTGGCGCTGGGCATAAAAAACTCCTGGAGAGGGTGACTGTAGGGGACCGCCGGCGCATCGGGTCCGGCGACGCGCGCGATGGGCGCATCGAGGCTCTCAAATGCCTCTTCGCCGATAAGCGCCGCCACTTCAGCCCCGTATCCGACAAATTTGTTGTCTTCGTAGACGATCAGGACCTTGCCGGTCTTGCGGGCGGACGCCAGAACAGACTCCGTGTCCAACGGGCTGAGTGTGCGTAAATCCACCACTTCGGCGTCGATGCCTTCGGTGGCCGCCTCGGCCGCGGCCTGGAGCGCATAAAAATGCATCATTCCATACGCGAACACGCTCAGGTCGCGTCCGGGCCGGCTCACCCGGGCCACCCCCAGCGGCACCGTATAGTCTCCCTCCGGTATTTCCCCCTTGATCATTCGGTAGCCCTTCTTTGGCTCGAGGAAGAGAATCGGATTGCCGTCCCGGACGGCGCTTTTGAGCAGGCCCTTGGCATCCGCCGGGGTCGACGGCACGATCACCTTCAGCCCGGGGATGTGGGCAAAGGTCGCTTCGATCGACTGGGAGTGATACAGGCCGCCGCCCACGCCGCCGCCATACGGGGCGCGGATGACGATGGGAAGGGCGTGCTGTCCGCCCGTCCGGTAGTACATCCGGGCCGCCTCGTTGGCGATCTGGTTGTAAGCCGGGTGGATGAAGTCAGCGAACTGGATTTCGCAGATTGGACGAAGCCCGTTCAGCGCCGCGCCAATACCCACGCCCACGATGGACGACTCGGCCAGCGGCGCATCGATCACGCGATTCGACCCGTATCGGGCGAATAGTCCCTGGGTCGCGAGAAATACCCCGCCCCGCGCTCCGACGTCCGTCCCAAGGATGAAGACCCGCGGGTCGCGGGCCATCTCCTCGTCGAGGGCCTCGCGAATTCCTTCAATCAGCGTTTTCTCAGCCATTCGCGCCACCCTCCTCCGCGAAGACCGGCCCCAGCGCCCACGCGTCCGGCGGATACGGGGCCATCTCGGCCGCGCGCTGGGCGGCATCGACGTCCAGCGCAGCGCGCGACTCGATGGCAAGCGCCTGGGCCTCGGTCAGCGCGCCCAGCGCGATCAGGCGGGCGCGGATGCGCGGCGCCGGATCCTTGAGCTTCAAGGCCGCTTTCTCCTCTGGCGAGCGGTACGTGCTGTCGTTATCATCTGATGAATGCGGCGTCAGCCGGACCACCCGCGCCTCGAGCAACGTCGCTCCGCCGCCAGTCCGGGCAATCTCGATGGCTTCCTTTGCCGCCTGATAGCTGGCCAGCGCATCCAGCCCGTCCACGCTGACGCCCCGCACGCCATAGCCAGCGGCCCGGTCGGACACGCGCTCAACCGCCATCTGTTGGCGGGTCGGGACTGAAATCGCGTACTCATTGTTTTCGACAACGACAACCAGCGGCAGTTTGCGCACGCCCGCCCAGACCATCGCCTCATGGAAATCGCCTTCGCTCGTCGAGCCCTCGCCGATGCAGGTGACAACCACCCGGTCGCCGCCTGTCAGTTGCTCGGCCATGGCCATCCCGGCCGCCTGGGGCAATTGCGTGCCGACCGGGCTCGACACACTGAAGACCCGGCCCGGTTTGTAGCAGTAATGGTTGGGCATTTGCCGCCCGCCGGAGCTGGGATCGCCCTGCCGGCCAAAGGATCCGAGGAGCACCTCGGTAAGCGACATCCCGCACGCCAAGACCATAGCCAGATCTCGATAGTACGGCACGAGCAGGTCATAACCGCGCCGCATGGCGAACACGATGCCGATTTGGGCCGCTTCGTGACCCATGCCTGAAATATGGAAACCGATCTTTCCCTGCCGGTGCAACACCCAGCACCGCTCATCCAGTTTGCGCGCGCGAACGAAGGTGTCGTACATCTCCACCAGCATTTCCGGCGAGGGCGGCGCGATCAGTTCAACTCCCATGGGATAACCTCCTCGCGTGAGTGTAGCCAAAAACGCCAATTACGCGCGGGTGGAGTGGATCAGCGCCTCGACCGCGCCTCGCGGATCGATCCTGCGGATCGAAGATGAGGTTCGACAGTTGCTCGCGCGAACCCTGGCGCGCGACTGCCTGCGCGCCGCGGGAGACCGGCGTTTCGGCGAGCTCGTGGATGCGGTCGCCGACCGCAGGATCGATCCGCGAGGCGCGGTCGAGGCGCTGATCCACTCCACCCGCGCGTAATTGGCTTTTTTGGCTACACTCACG
>JBKJQK010000472.1:0-5674 GCA_046594095.1 Anaerolineae bacterium
CGCTCGGGCGAGATAACTTCATCGCCGGTCGAAATGATCCCGACCCGCGGCCGGACCGCGACAGCAATACGTGTCAGTCCTAGCGCCATGAGCGCGCCAATGTCTGCCGGGCGCAACGTGTGTCCCGCGCGAGCCAGCACTGCCCCTGCACGGGTGTCCTCGCCGATCTGAACCACGTTCTCGCCATCGGCCACGGCCCGCATCACCTCGATCGCGCTGGGCCAGCGCTGACCAGTAGTGGCAATTCCAGCGGCCTGAGTGTGCTCGACCATCACGACGGCGTTGGCGTCGCCCGGGACCATGCTGCCCGTGTGAACCCATATGGCTGTGCCCGGGTCGACCGGCATTACGGCTCGCTCGCCCATGGGCGCCTCGCCGGCGACGCCGAGCAAGGCGGGCAAGCCAGGCGTAGCGCCATGCGTGTCCCGCGCATTCACGGCGTATCCGTCGACGGTGCTGCGCCGGAAGGCCGGCAAATCCTCTGGGGACATGACGTCGGCCCCCGTGACCCGGCTGGCGGCCGCCGCGGTGTCAATCGTTTCAACTCGGCCGAGTGGCCTTAAGTGCGGCGCAAGTTGCGCCCATGCGTCGGCAGGCGTGCGCATTGTGAAGAGTTCGGAGCTGGCTGGCATGTGGCCTATGCTACCGGACGCACGCGCTGTTCGGCCGAATACACCCGAAACTGATGGCCGCGGCAATAGCCGACGAGGGTGATGTTCCAGGCCCTCGCGAGACGGACCGACAGACTGGTCGGGGATGTGCGTGATACAACAATCGGAATCTTCATCCGGGACGCTTTGCTGAGCATCTCTGAGCTGATTCGCCCCGAGGCGAATAGCACATGATCCTGCGTGTCGTGACCGGCCTGCAGGGCCAGACCGCACAGCCGGTCGATCGTATTGTGGCGGCCGATATCCTGGGCAACAAAGACGGGCCGGACACCATCGCTGAGACTTGCGGTATGCACGCCACGCACGAGACGATACAGTTCGCCGGACAGTTGCATCTGGCGCATGCCCTCCGTGATCTGTAATGGTGTCACGACCAGGGACGAGTCCAGGGGTTCACGCATGGCCGACAAGTCGTCGAACGTCAACCCGCCGCCGCAGCCTGCTGTGATGATCCTGCGGGTGGGCGCCACAATATCGTGGTCGAGCCAAATATCGGCGCACAGGCCGCCCATGGACAGGGAGAATTGGCGAACGTCCGCCAATTGGTCGATGAAGCCTTCGAGCTTAAGGAATCCGAGCGCGAGATCCTTGAGGTTGATCGGGGTGCACATGATCGTGGCCAGTTCGACGCCGTTCACGAAGATACAGACTTGCCCTTCGTCAATCACGCCGCCTTCCACAGGTTTGGCGTCGTTATCGGAGAAGGCGACGTAGTCGGCTGGCGCGACGCCACTTCCCGCCGCCGCGGCTTCGGGTCGCGCTTCAAAATCGTCTCTAGGATTATGCATAAGGTAACGGGGATGGACAGATGGTTTAATTCTCGAAAGAGAAGACTCAAATACGTGTCTTAGGCGGTCTCATCGCGTTTGCGCCCGGGCCTAGTACCAGCCGCGCCTGCGAAACATTCGCATCATCATCAGCGGCACAACGAGCATGCTTGAAAATACAAGAATGAAAAACGCGACTCTGGCTGGGTCAGGGTTCTCGGTTACTTCGATCAGTCCGCCGAAGAAGTTCATCCCAAAGAATCCCGTCCCAAAGGTGAGCGGGAGGAATAATAGCGTGACGATCGTGAGCGTTTTCATCACCTCGTTCGTCCGGTTCGCCACGACCGAAAGATAGGTGTCCAGCGAGCCGGTGATCAGGTCTCGCAGGGATTCGTTGAGGTCAGTCAGGCGCAGAAAGTGGTCGTAGATGTCGCGGAAATAGACCCGTTCGGCATCGTCAATGACGGCGAAATCCTCGCGCGCCAGCTTGTTGAAGACCTCGCGCTGCGGGCTGAGCACCCGCCTCAGATTCAACACGGCCCGCTTGAGATGAAAGATGTGGCTGAGCGTGCTCCGCGTCGGCTTGTCAAATACCTCATCCTGAATCATATCGGACTGCTCATCGATGGCATCCATGCACGGAAGATAGTCGGAAGCGACCGCGTCGCAGACTTCGTAGAGGAGGTAATCCGAGCCGCGGCGGGTGTGCCGGTCGTCCCGGCTGACCTGCCTGAATACCCGATTGATCCCTCGGATTTCCTCGTCTCGCATGGTAACCAGAAAATTGGAGCCGAGAAATACATCGAACTCATGCAGGTCGATATCGTCAATCGACTTGTCAAAGTCAACCGCGTGCAGCGTCATCGAAATGTACTCACCCCAGTCATCAACTTTGGGCACATTCGTGTCGGAGATGGCGTCCTCGATCGAGAGCGGGTGAAAGTGAAAGACATCCTGGAACAGGGCCCTCACTTCGTCGATTGAATGCGCCCCCGCCAGGACTGGCTTCGAGGAGTCGTGCGACTGGCTGATATCGACCCAAATCACGCCGGCTTTGTCTTCGAGGAGGGCCGGCAATTGGTCCACCGTCCGATCGGTGGTGATTACGCCCTTGGCGTCACGGTAGAGGATTCGAATCATGTCCTAGTCCCTCTTGTCGCCCGGAGCCGGATCCAGCGGCGTCGCGCGCACCACCCGATTCATATCGACCTGAGCCTTGACCCGCATCGGCAAACCAAACAATCGAATAAATCCGTCCGCATCCCGCTGATTGTAGACGTCTTCGCGCGAAAACGTCGCCAGATCCTCCCGATACAGGGAATAGGTCGCCTTACGGCCAGAAAGCGTCGCCGCGCCCTTGAAGAGCTTCACCCGGGCCGTGCCCGTGACATCGCGCTGGGTGACAGAGATGAAGGCCTGCAGCGCGTCGCGCAGGGGCGTGAACCAGCGCCCGTCATAGATCACGTCGGCGAACTTGAGCGCCACCGTCTGCTTGAACTGAGTGGTCTCGCGGTCGAGGGTGAGCTGCTCAATGCCCTGGTGGGCGATACGCAGAATCGTGCCGCCCGGGGTTTCGTAGACCGCGCGACTTTTCATTCCGACCAGCCGGTTCTCGACCATGTCGACCCGCCCCACGCCGTGCTTCAGGCCAAACTCATTCAACAGCAGAATGATCTCAGCCGCGCCCATGCTCTTGCCATTCACCCGCCGTGGCACGCCACTGACAAACTCGATTTCGACGTGCTCAGGCGCATCCGGAGCAACCTCGGGAGCAACACTGCGCTCGTAGACGCTGTCCCGGGGCTCAGTCCACGGGTCGACCAGGTCACCGCCCTCATGGCTGAGGTGCCACAGATTCCCATCCCGCGTATAGATGTTTTTTGCCCCATGCGACAGGGGAACGTTCATCTTCCGGGCATACGCGATCAGGTCCTCGCGACCCTTGAACGCCCATTCGCGCCACGGCGCAATTACCTTCAGGCGCGGATTCAGCGCCATATACGTGAGCTCGAACCGAACCTGATCGTTGCCTTTGCCCGTTGCCCCATGAGCGACCGCGTCCGCGCCCTCCCTGGCGGCCACATCGACCTGGTACTTGGCAATCAGGGGCCGTGAGATCGCGGTCCCAAGCAAGTAGTGGTGCTCGTATGCGGCGCCGCTTTGCACGAGGGGAAAGAGGTACTCCTTCGCAAACTCGTTACGCAGGTCCTCGATGATGACCTTGCTGGCTCCGCTCGAAAGCGCCTTCTCGCGCACGGCATCCAGATCATCGCCCTGCCCCACATCGGCGACAAAGGCAACAACCTCGCAGCCATAGTTCTCCTTGAGCCACGGCACGATCACCGATGTATCCAGGCCGCCACTGTAGGCCAGCACGACCTTGTTGACATTTTGTCGTTTGGTCATCTTTCCCCTCCGCCGTTCGGCCAGCAATTGGACTGGCTCCACGACCGAAAACCCTCTCGTGGGCACCGGCGCTTCCTGAGCATCATCAAGATGGTATGTAACAGCGACCTCGTCGCAGTTGGCCAGCAGCGGACAGGCCACGCAGTCGTTCCACACCTTCTCTGGGAAGTTCTCTTTGGGCGTCTGGGTAAACCCGCACTTTTCGAAGAACGAGATCGCCCGGGTCAGGGCAAACAGGTTCGAGAACTGCCGGTCGCGCGCCTCCTCAATCAGGCGGGCCACCAGTTTCTGGCCGACGCCAGCGCCGCGGAGCGTCGCGTCCACGGCGAGCGAGCGCAACTCAACGAGGTTGGCGCTCATCGGCAACAACGATCCGCATCCGACGATGCGGCCCTGCGCTTGCGCCACCAGAAAATTGTCGATCGAGGCGCGGATGTTGGATTCGCTGCGCGGCAACAGTCCGCCCCGGCGCGCGTTATCGGCGACGAGCAGGGCAATGGCCTCGACATCGCCAGCCATCGCCGGGCGGATCTGGACGTCCATTGTCGCTGTCATGGAAAGGCCGCGCTAGTCGGTGCCCGTAAACGTGTCGAGCAATCCCTGCTCGCCACCAGCCTGCAGCTTCATGACCCCGGCATTGCTGTATACCTTGAGCTTCTGCCGGCTGTCCGCAATGTCCAGGTTTCGCATCGTCAGTTGCCCGATTCGGTCGATCGGACCAAACTCGCCCTGACCGCTCTCCATCGTCAGTCGCTCCGGATGGTAGGTGAGATGAGGACCGCTTGTATCCAGAATGGTGTAATCCTCGCCACGGCGAAGCTCAAGGGTCACCTCGCCTGAAACAGCCTTTCCGACCCATCTTTGCAGGCTTTCCCGAAGCATCAGCGACTGTGGGTCAAACCAGCGGCCTTCGTACAACAGCCGGCCGAGTTTCCGGCCGAGGGTCCGGTAATTGTCCTGAGTTCCCTCGTTGTGAATGGCGCTCACCAGCCGCTCGTAGGCGATGAACAATAGGGCCATGCCGGGCGCCTCATAGATGCCGCGGCTCTTGGCTTCGATGATGCGGTTCTCGACTTGATCGCTCATGCCGAGCCCGTGCCGGCCGCCGATCGCATTCGCTTCGACGACCAGGGCGACTGAGTCACGATACTCAACATCATTGATGGCGACGGGGAAGCCCTCCTCGAACTTGATCCGGACCATTTCGGTCTGGATGTCCACGTTGGGATCCCAGAATCGGACACCCATGATCGGCTGGACGAGATACAGGCTCTCAGTCAGAAACTCGAGCTGCTTGGCCTCATGGGTGGCGCCCCACAGGTTCGCATCCGTCGAATACGCCTTCTCCACGCTGGACCGGTACTCAAATCCATGGGAGATCAGCCACTCGCTCATTTCCCTGCGCCCGCCAAGTTCGGCGATAAAGACCGGATCGAGCCACGGTTTGTAGATCTTGAGGTCCGGGTTGGCCAGCAAGCCATAGCGATAGAAGCGCTCGATGTCGTTGCCCTTGTAGGTCGACCCATCGCCCCAGATGCTAACGCCATCCTCCTTCATCGCCTCCACCAGCATCGTGCCCGTAACAGCTCTCCCAAGGGGCGTTGTGTTGAAATAGGTCCGGCCCGCGCTGCTGATGTGCCACGCGCCACACTGAAGCGCAACCAATCCTTCGTGGGCGAGTTGCTTTCGACAATCTATCAGGCGCGCTTTTTCCGCCCCGTAGCGCAGTCCGCGCCGCGGGATATCGTCGAAGTCAACTTCGTCGTATTGTCCGAGATTGGCGGTGTAGGCGTATGGTATGCCTCCCCTGGCCTTCATCCAGGCCACGGC
>JBKJQK010000520.1:0-17657 GCA_046594095.1 Anaerolineae bacterium
GGCATCTCGGTTGACCGGCCCAACGACGGGGCAATGGCCATCCGCGCCGTCACTAGCAGCGGCGGCCGGTTTGTCGAGAGCACCGACGAGGAAATGCTGGCCGGCATGGCGACGCTCGCCCAGACCGAGGGCGTCTACGTCGAGCCGGCCTGCGCCGCCGCCTGGGTTGGGTTGATCAAGGCCCGGGCCGCCGGCTGGATCACCCCCGCTGACGAGGTCGTCCTCCAACTCACCGGCAGCGGCCTCAAGGACACCCGCAGCGCGCTCCTGGCTTCGGGCAAACCCACCATCATCAAGACGCTCGACGACATCGACCGCCAGCCCCACGCCGTTTGAAGGGCCGCGCTACATTCCCGCAAGGGACTTCGTTCATGTTGCGCGGCGCTTCAGCCCCGCGATGACGGCCCAAGCCGCCACTTCGCTCAATCTCCGATCAGCCTCACCGTCGCCATCGTCAGCGCGACCATGGCGAATGTTAAAGGACACCACTTTAAGCATGATTGTTGAGCCTGACCGCCATCAATAGGCAGCCTCCATGATACGATCCCTGCCCCATGGGAGCGGAAGAAGGCGTCAAAGTTGTCGCCAGCAACCGGCGCGCCACGTTCGACTACGAGCTGGCAACGCGCTATGAAGCAGGCATCGCCCTGAGCGGGGGAGAGATCAAATCTGTCCGCGCCGGGAAGATGGACCTGCGCGACGCGTTTGTCCTCATCCGCGGCGGCGACGCCTGGCTGATCAACGCTTACATCCCGCACTACACGCTCGCCACCGGTTTCGGCGCGCACACCGACGAGCGCCGCGAGCGGCGTCTGCTCCTGAACAAGAAGGAGATCGGCGAGATCGATGTGGCCACCTCGCAGAAGGGCATGACGGTCATCTCCACCCGCGCCTACCTCAAGCGTGGCCGGGCCAAGATCGAAGTCGCCGTCGCCCGCGGGAAGAAGAACTACGACAAGCGCCACGCCATCGCCGACCGCGACGCAAAACGTGAAATGGCCCGCGCACTTTCCGGTCGGGACTGAGCCCCGCGCAAGAATTTGGGGCGCGATTCCAGAGTAAATTGCGCCCCTGAATCCCCACCCTGTCCGTCGACCCCAAAATTCAAGCTACCCTCGTCAACCGAATAAGGCGGAAGGAAACTTAGACGGTCTCGTGGATATTCGCGCCCGAAACTCCCCGACGCCGGCGCGCTCGCAGGTCCATGACGATCCCCACAGCGCGGTAGAGCGCCCGGTTCGGCGCATAGTCCCAGGCGCCAAGGCCCTCCCGAAACTCCGCTCCAAACCCCTGTTTGAAGCGCCAAACGCCCGCCATCCGGTCGGCCTCGTCATCGAGGTTGTCCGGCGCCCCCCACCAGTCGTAGTACACGCAGCCCGCCTCGCGCGCCCAGCGCATCGCCGCCCACTGCAGGGCATAGTTGGGCATGTGCTCGCGCCCATCGGTCCGGGACATGCCGTAGAAGTACCAAGCCCGCGGTCCGTGCCGGAAGAGCACCATCCCGGCCAGCGCAACACCCTCGCGCTCAGCGATGATCCCCTGCCCGTTCATGGTCTGCCAGGCGTCGGCGTAATAGGCCGGCAGGCGCGTTGCAAATTTGTCTCTCCGGCCTGTCTCGGCGTACATGTCCAGCAAGTTGGGCCAATCCGATTCAGTCGCCAGCCGGGCCGTCATCCCGCGCCGCTCCGCAAGGCGCAGGTTGTAGCGCCACTTCGGCTTGAAATCAGCCAGCAGCGCCTCATCGTCCCGGTCAATCCGGCTCAGCGCGGTGTTGCGAAACTGAGGCTGGGTCGGCGCCACCCGCCATCCCCGCGCGACAAGCGTTTCGCGCGCGCCCGAAACGTCACCCGGCCCTGCCCAACCATCGCCGTCAACCATCCCCCATACCGCCCCCACTGCGCGGGCGCGCTTCTCAATAAAGGCAAGCGCCTGGGTATACGCCCCGGCATCCCGGGCCGCCGGACCCTTTGGGGCATACAGCGCCGCAAGCGGGCCAATTGCCCGCCGCAACAGTTGGACCGCCGCCCGAGGCCCGGTTTCATCGGCCAGCAGCCAGCGCTCCGCCCGCCAACCCCAACCTGCCTTGAACTTCCCCCACGCCCACGACTGGAGCGTATGGGCCGGCGGAAGGCGCAGGGTCGCCGCATCCCAAGCGGCTGAGTCCTCTATCCGTTGCCAGGTCATGCCGCTACCCTTCAACCGATGACGAACTTGCCGGCCCGCATGATCGGCAAGCCCGACCCGTCAAGGCGCAGCCCGGTAACATCCATTGTGTCCGTGCCGATCATGACGTCGCTATGGGCCCTGGCCTCATTCGCGCCCATCGCCGCGAGCGATTCCGCCCCCATCGCCCGACCTCCGACCACCCCGGCGGGATAGGCCTTGCCAAAGGCAATGTGACATACCGCATTCTCGTCAAAGAGGGTGTCGCCATAGACCAGACCGCTCACACTAATCGGAGATCGGATGTCTACGAGGGCAACCTCACCCAGGCGCCGTGTCCCGTCGATTTCAAAGAATTTGGCCAGCGCGTCCCCGCCTTTCGTAGCGCGGAACTCGGTGACAAATCCATCTTCAAACCGGAAGTAGGCATCCCGCACTTCCTGCTCGATCATGTAGACAGGCTTTGACGTTCTCACCCAGCCTCTTGTCCGGCCCAAATGCGGCGTGCTGAAGATCTCTTCGGTGGGCATATTGGGCATGAAACGGAAACCCTCGGGTGTTGTCGAGGATGCCCCCACCCAGGCGGGCGTGTCGGTCAGACCGACCATCAAATCCGTCCTGGCTTGGCCGTGCTCATCGGTTGCGGCGTCCAGAAAATGAACCGCCCGCACCTGTTCAATCATCAGAGTATGAGCAATCCCTGTCAGCCGAGCATCATGGGCGCGCCAGGCCGCGGCCGGGTCGGGCTGATCCAACCGCACCAGCCGAAAGATCTCGGCCCAAAGAAGCGCAACGGCCTCAGCCGGTGTCGCGCCGGGAAAGACCTTGCTCGCCCAGGCGGCGGTGGGAACGCCGGCCACGCACCACTGAACGGCATCAGCCATCAGCGCATCCATAAAGAATGCGAGCTTGGCGTGCGATGCCATCCGCGCCCGGAGCATCCGGCCCGGGTCGACCCCTACGAATGCATCCGGGAACTCGTCCCCCGTTAGCGATAGGGTGGCAAATTTACGGTCGAGGTACTCCCGCGCGCGGGCGGCGATGAAGTCGGGGGCGAAGTCCAGCCCTGCCTCCTGGCTATGGATGAATCGGGCGCGTTGGCAGAGCGGATCGCTCCAGTTCACCTCAACATACAGCGCCCCGGCCCGGTAGGCCTCCGCGACGGCGACCCGGACGAATTCGCGATGGCCAAGTTCGGCGTCGATCCGCAAAGGCTGGCCCGGCTGAAGGTTCACCCCAACCTGGAGAAGCAGGCGGGCGTAGGCGGCGATTTGTTCGTCCATGTTTGAAGACTATATCAGGCGCAAAAAAAGGGGTCTCCCGATGACGGGAAACCCCTGAAGCGATACAACGCAACGCGCTGCGCGCTTACTTGAGAAGAACCTTTGCGCCGACTTCCTCAAGCTTCTTCTTGGTGTCTTCCGCGGTCGCCTTCGACACGCCGGTCTGGATGACCGACTTGGGGGCTTCGACCAGATCCTTGGCCTCTTTCAGGCCGAGGTTGGTGATGGCGCGGATGACTTTGATGACTTCGATCTTCTTGGCGCCGATATCATCGAACACCACGTCGAACTCGGTCTTCTCTTCAACCACGGCGGCGGCGGCGGCCGGAGCGGCCCCGCCGGCCATCATCATCGGGGCGGCGGCGGCGGTAACGCCCCACTTGGCCTCGAGCATCTTCTTCAGTTCCGCGGCCTCGAGCAGAGTCAGGCTACTCAGGTCATCCACGATCTTGTTCAGGTCTGCCATTTTTTGTCTTCCTTGTTTGAAACTGGGCCCACACCGGCCCGGCATCTTGAGTTGCTTGCCACGCGGTTAGGCGGGCTGTTCTTTGTCGATCTTCGCCTGGAGGGCGAACATAACGCTGCCGATGGCCGAATTGAGCACACTGACCAGGCCCGTCGCCGGACCGGACAACGTGCCAATGATCTGGGCGCGCAAGACGTCCAATGACGGCAGGCTGGCCAGAGCCTTGACGTCGTTGGCGTCCATGGGCTTGCCGCTCATGACCCCGCCGACAACCTGCAGCTTGTCGAATTCCTTGCCCAGGTCGCCCAGCGACTTTGCCACGGCGGCCGGATCGGTGAAGCAGAAGCTCATCGCCGTCTGCCCCTTCAGCCACTTCTCGGGAATCGCGTGGCCGTGCTCCTTGAGCACCTTGGTGACCAGTGTATTCTTCGAGACGTGGAATTCGCCCTGCGCCTTGCGCATCGCGTGGCGCACTTTGTCGAGCTGGGGCATGGTCATGCCGCCGTACTTCACGATGATGATGGCCTGGCTCTTGCCCGCCCACTCGTTCAGATTCCCGACGATCTTTTCCTTCTTCTCTCGGTTGATTGCCAAGTGACTTTACCTCCTCCTTTGAGACATAAAAAACGCGCCTCAACCAGATTGGCCGAGGCGCGGTGTGTGTCGCGCAAAACGCTTGCCGATTTGATTCGGTGAGCGCCCTCTACCTATTGCGGGAGATTAAGCGCCCTTTCGGACGCGCCCGCAGTCTCTGGTGAGAAACGAATTAATAGTTTACCACGGGCAGGCTAATGCCTCACGCGAAGCCCGAAGTTCATATCTTCACGGCTTCGCGTGAGATATGGGCCTACGCGTGAGATGAGAAACGTCGGCGTACTACGCGCGTCCTCGAACGATAATGCGAGCATGCCTGTGCGCCCCTCGCTCCCAACGCTCCTGGTCAGCGCCGTGTTGGTCGCCGCCTGCGGGCGGTCTGCCACGCCACCACCCAACGCGATCGGCGGATTCTGCAAACTGATTGTCGCCGGGAATCGCGTGGCTCTGGCATCCGGCCAACCGATCATCCTGCTGGGCGCAAGCCTGCCCACCCTCGCCGAAATGGCCCGAGCGGGCGAGTCGCCGGCCGACCGGATGCGCGCGCTCGCCGCCTCCGGGGCGCGCCTGGTCAGTCTCGCCATCGATGACACTGAGCTCACCCCGCTATACTTCCCCGAGTCGCTGGCGCCAGTGCTTCGCGCCGCGAACGACGCCGGCGTCGTCGTCATCCTGAGCTATCGGATCCGCCTCGAGACCGCCAATCGTGCGGCGACCAATCACGAGATCGACAACGCCGAGGACTTCCTCAAGCTCGCCCTTAGCTATGTCAACAGCGCCCCCGGCGTCTGGTTTGATCCAATCCAGGAGATCAAGGAGATCGCGCCCGCGCGCCGGCGGAATGTCGCTCAGCGCATGGTCGACATCATCCGCGGCGCGCGAGCCGACAACATCATCGTCATCCGCCAGCCTGAGTGGTTTCGCGAGTCCGCTCCGGCCCTGAACGCGCCTCTCCAGGGAGGCAACGTCGTTTATGCGTTGGGCGCGGGCGACGCCGGCGCCGGAATGCCTATGGACCGCTTTCCGTTTCTGCGGGCGCTCCAAATACCACCCGACGGCGCCGTTTCTCTGGGGCTGAGCGCGCCGGGTATCGTGTCCGTGGACCCGGCCTGGGCGCGCGCCTGGAAGGCTGCGCCCGCGCCGACCCTTCGACCGTGCGCCTGAGCGGCGAGTAAAATCGCCATAGCCATGTGGGTCGTTACACCCTTTCTAATCGCGGTCCCGACCTCCTTCTATTTGCGCGCCCTGGACCGGTTCGAGAAGAAGCCGGCCCGATACATCGTCGCAGCATTTTTGTGGGGCGCCGTTCCGGTAGTTTTTCTGGCGATCCTCTCCCAGATGACTTTGGGCTTGCCCATCAAAGCGCTTCTGAGCGAAAAGTCACTTGACGCGAAACTGATTAGGGCCGGTTTCTTCGCCCCGATCACCGAAGAGGCCCTCATGTCTGGTGCGGTTGCCCGGCACTCCGCCGAGGGGGTTGCGTGATTCGGAGGTACACGGGCCAATTGGCCGAATTCTGGCAAGATATGGCACCGCCGTCGTTCGTGCTTTTCATGGCCGGTCTGACCGTGGCCGCGATGTTGGCTGTCAAAGCGGGTTTGATTTCATGGGCTGGCGGCTTCATTCTCATCGTCCCGGTGAGCTGGGCGGCGTTGCGTTACCGCGAGCGGGGCGTCTACATCGTCGCCTGGGGAATCGCGTCCATCGCGCAGCTCTGGCTGACAGCGGGCGACAGGCCCATCTTCGCGATTCCGCTTGCGGATACGCTCCTGATCAGTTTCATCCTGCTGGGTTTCATGGAAGTCTTGTATCGGGTGGCGCGGTCCCGGGCCACTGCGGCTGCTTTCCTCGCGACCAGCGAACACTTTCACAAAGCGATCATTGCGCACGGATCAGACATAATCTGGATCCTGGGCGCGGACGGCGTCATTCGCTACGCAAGTCCATCCGCTCTTGCCATGTCGGACGGAGGCGAGCATCCGTTGGGCCGGAACCTGCTTGAGTTTGTCTTGCCCGAAGACCGAACCGTGGCCCTTGACCGGTTGGCCGAGAGCCTTCGCCGGCCCGGAGAGGTTATCGGCAAATTCGCAATCCGTGTCATCAACGGCGCGGACCAGGTCGTGGTGTTGTCCGTCGCGAGCCAGAATTTGTTGGCCGATCCGGCCGTCCAGGGGATCGTGACCATCGGGCGGAACATTACCGAAATCGTCCGGGCCGAAGATGCCTTGGTCAGTCGTGAGCAAAGCTATCGCCAACTCTATCTTGAGGCGGCGGAACAAGCGCGCAAACTTGCCGCGCTCGATCATGTCCGCTCCGCAGTGGCCGATGTCGACGACATCCACCAGCTCGCTTCCGCGGCCGCCCGCGCGGTGAGCGCCGCGCTGAGCCAGATTCCAGTGGCGGTCGCCCTTCGCCAGGATGACCATTTTGGCGCATGTGAGGTCGCAAATGGCACTGAGGCCTGGACCGCCTCGGTCGTGGCGGCGGAGGGGTTTGCGGCCGGGGCGATGGGAAGGCGTTCAGCGGTTTTCCGACCCGATGGCTACGGGGATGTCGCGGTCCCCCTGCGCGACGGCGAGAAAGTTGTGGGCGTCCTGGCCGCGACCGGCACACCATTCGTCCAGATCACTCAGACCGAGGTCGACCTGGTCGCCGCGCTCGCCGAGCGCCTCGATCTCTCCCTGACCCGCCTGAGCCTGCACCAGGCCATCGCCCAAGAGCGCGACTTTGCGGCCGCGATCATGGAGACGATGAATCAGCCAATTAGCGTTGGACTGCCCGAAGGAGCCTTCCAATACACCAATCCCGCCTACCAGCGCATTACCGGCCGCAGCCGCGACGAGCTCAAATCAATGACCATCGCCGACGTGGTGCCCGCCGAGGAACTGCCAAAGGTCGTTGCCCGCCGCGGCGCCGCGGCGCGGGGCGAGGAATCTGGCGGTCATGAAACGCGCATCTTGCGCTCGGACGGCATGATTGTTCCGGTGATGGCACGTTATGCGCTTCAGCCGCATGGCGTCGCTCCCGGCACGCTTGTCGCCGTGCTCACGGATCTGACCGAGACCAAGCGTTCGGAAGATGCGCTCCGCGAGGCTAACCGAACACTCGAAGCGGCTCGCGATGAAGCCCTGGCCGCGTCGCGCATGAAGTCCGAGTTCCTGGCCACCTTGAGCCACGAAATCCGGACACCCATGAACGGCATCCTGGGCATGGCCGAGCTGCTCCTCGATACGCCTCTGTTGCGCACCCAGCGCGAGTATGGGAGTGTCATCCTTCAGTCGGGCCAGGCCATGATGGAGATCATCAACAGCATCCTGGATTTCTCGCGGCTTGAGGCTGGGCGGATGCAGCTTGTCTTCGGAGACGTCTCCGTTCGGGCCATCGTCGGACAAGTGACCGACCTGATGCGCGCTACGGCCCGAAACAACCGGATTGCGCTTTCGTGCGTCTTCGAGACCGCGATTCCTGAAGTCATTCAGGCTGACGAGGGCCGCCTTCGGCAGGTATTGCTCAATCTCATCGGCAACGCTGTGAAGTTCACCGACGCAGGCTCGGTGGAAGTCCGGGTCTCCCGGCCACGGCAAAACTGGGTCCAATTTGCGGTCACCGACACGGGCATCGGCATCAGTCCGCAACTCCGGGATCGCCTGTTCACGCCCTTCTCGCAGGGAGATTCATCGGCAAGCCGCCGGCATGGCGGCACCGGATTGGGTTTGGCGATCTCCAAGAGCCTGGTCGAGCTGATGGGCGGAGAAATTGGCGTCGACAGCGACGGCATTTCCGGCGCGACCTTCTGGTTCAGCCTGCCAACTTAGCTCGCCGTGCTGGCCAGAATGCTTTGGCGCATTGCTGCCCGGTCATCCCACGGTCGCTCGGTCACCCCAAAGCACATCGACTGCTCATGGCCCTTGCCACATGCGACGACTGTGTCGCCCGGGCGCGCCAGCGAGCAGGCCTGGCGGATCGCATCGCCCCGGTCCGGAACCCGCGCAATTTGCGCCTTTGATCGGGCGCCGCGCGCGCCCGCCTCGACTTGATCGAGGATCGCTTCGAGCGATTCGCGGCGCGGATCTTCCGCGGTCAGAAGCACCACATCCGCCAGTTCGGCCGCCGCTTGTCCCATAAACGGGCGCTTATGCGCGTCACGCTCGCCCGCGCATCCGAACACAACGATCAGGCGGCCAGGCGTAATATCCCTTAGCGCGCGCAGGCAAGCGCTGAGCGCATTGGCCGTGTGAGCAAAATCAACCACCGCCAGATAGGGCTGGCCCGCGTCAATACGCTCCATCCGGCCCGGAACCCCGCCCAACGCAGCCACACCCGCTTCGATCGCCGGGCGCAACATGCCGAGCGCGATCGCGATCCCAGTGGCAGCCAGGATATTGGACACGTTGTAGTCCCCGATCAGTGCGCTCTTCAGCTCAAGGTCGCCGATCGGCGTGCGGGCCCTGATGCGCAGTCCGTCGACGCCATGGTACGTGTCAATGGCGCTGATGTCCGCGCCCGGACTCCGGCTGTAGACCACGGTCGGCCGGCCCCGGGTCAACCTCCGCAAATAATCAAAGGAGTACGGATCATCGGCGTTCAGGACAGCCGTCGCCGCCATCTCAAACAGGCGGCCCTTGGCCGCGCGATAAGCCTCGCGGGTGCCGTGCAGATCGATGTGGTCTTGGGTGATGTTGGTGACCGCGGCGACCGCGAACGGAATGCCGTCGACCCGATAGTGAGCGAGCGCATGGGAGGTGACTTCGAGCACGCAATGGGTGAGGCCGGCGCCACGCATTTGGGCGAGGTAACCCTGAGTTACGTCCGCGTCGGGGGTCGTGGTATGCAACCCGGTATCCAGGGCCTTGTCGCCGATGATGGCATTGACGGTCGAGACCATCCCCGCCTTCACCCGGGCGGCCTGCAGGATGGCGAAGGTCAGATTGCAGGTTGTCGTCTTGCCGTCGGTGCCCGTGACCCCCACGACGCTGATCGAACGGCCCGGGTAGCCATACCACGCCGCCGACAACCAGGCCAGGGCCTGACGGCCATTGCCCACACAAATGGACGGCGTGTCCGCGGGGTCCGCGGAGGGATTCTCGACGACGACAGCCACGGCTCCCCGTCGGAGGGCGTCGGGGATAAAGCGATGCCCGTCGACGGCGACTCCTTTGTAGGCGACAAAGACGGCGCCGGGCGACACCTGCCGCGAATCATCGGTGATCGATCGGATTTCGGGGTTCTCAGCGCCATGCCGGACGTAACGCACGCCAGCAAGGTCGAGCGAGGAGAGGAGTTCATTCCAGCGCATCATGGCATTTCAATTTTAACGCCGCGCCGAAAAAACCATGAGGGCCAGCGACGCCGACCGCTGGCCCTCAAAGCAAAAGGAGGAGAAGAGGAGGTCCCACCCTGACTCTTGAGAGAGACTATATGCGCTCCTCAAGTTTCTTGCTATGACGTTTGCCCTACGACTGCCCTACGGGGGCAATGGAGAATGGACAACGTTAAATTCTGCCCTGCAGTTGTCCATTCTCCATTGTCCGTTCTCCATTACCTGCCCTCGTGTATAATTCTCATCCGAAAACGGGCCTGTAGCGCAGTTGGGAGCGCGTCTCAATGGCATTGAGAAGGTCAGGGGTTCAAATCCCCTCAGGTCCATCGCAAAGGCGGCCCGCAAGGTCGCTTTTGCAGTATCAATAGACTGGCGCGGGATCAAATCCGTGTCGTCAAGCTTGGAACGGAAGTAGTAGGTCAACCTCGCAGCGAGCCGGGAAAGTGTGGTGCGAGCCCGGCGCGGCGCCCTCGAGGTGCGCGGTCGCGCAAGCGGCCATCCCAGACCGAACTCGTCCGCGAGCTGCGTCCGCGAATACCGGCAACCCGCCGGCTGTAGCGGACGCCGGGTCCGCCCGTTAGCGCGCAAAAGAGCATTCGATCGCAGAATGCCAAATCAGGGTGGTACCACGGGCCCACTCGTCCCTGAATGGACGAGTGGGCCCGTTGCTTTTTCGAGGTGAATGATGAACGAGCGATACAACCCGGCCGAGATTGAGCCAAAATGGCAGAAGAAATGGCTGGACGACGCGCTGTACAAGACCGACCCGGCCGACGCCCGGCCAAAGTACTACGTCCTCGACTTCTATCCATACCCCTCAGGCGACGGACTGTCGGTTGGGCACGCCCGCAACTACGTGCCCACCGATGTGATCGCCCGCTTTTACCGGATGCGCGGCTACAACGTCCTGCACCCGATCGGTTTTGACGCCTTTGGCCTGCCCACTGAAAACGCGGCGATCAAGCTAAAGGTGAACCCGATGACGTTGAACGAGAAATACTCGGCCAACTACATCCGCCAGTTCAAACTGCTGGGTCTGAGCTACGACTGGACCCGGACGATCAACAGCAGCCACGATTCCTTCTATCGTTGGACCCAGTGGATCTTTCTCCAGCTATTCAATAGCTGGTATGACCCGCGGCTTGACAAGGCCCGCCCGATCCAGGAGCTGGAGGTTGAGCTGAGCGAGCATGGCACCGGACGGATTTTAGATGCCGTCGATAGCCGGCCGGAACAAATCGGCGCGTTTGCCCGCAGCGTGCCGCGCATGGGCGCGGCGGAATGGGTGGCCAAAAGCACGCGCGAGCGAAACGCCTTCCTGATGCAATTCCGGCTGGCCTTCCGCAATGAGAGCGTCGCAAACTGGGACCCAGTCGACAAAGTCGTGGTCGCCAACGAAGAGGTGGATGCCCAGGGCCGCGCCTGGCGCAGTGGCGCCATCGTTGAAAAGAAGACCCTCAGCCAGTGGAACTTCCGCATCACCGCCTATGCCGACCGGCTGGCCCGCGATTTGGACTCGGTCAATTGGCCGCAGCGAATCGTGACCATGCAGCGCAACTGGATCGGCAAGAGCCGGGGCGCAGAGGTCGACTTTTCGGTCGACGGCGTGGCGGACACCCGCATCCGGGTCTACACCACCCGCCCCGACACGCTATGGGGAGCCATGTTTATGGTCTTGTCACCTGAGCATCCGCTGGTCGCCCGGATCACGACCCCCGATCGCAAGGCAGTGGTTGACGCGTATGTTGCCAGCGCCCGGGGCCAGACCGATATCGCCCGCACCGACGCCAACAAGGAAAAGACCGGCGCTTTCACCGGCGCCTACGCCATCAATCCGGTCAACGGCGAGCGCATCCCGATCTGGGTGGCTGACTATGTGCTCATGACGTATGGCACCGGCGCCATCATGGCCGTGCCCGCCCACGATCAGCGCGACTTCGAGTTCGCCCGCAAGTTCGGGCTGCCGATCCGGCTGGTCATCCAGCCGCCGGGCATGGCCGCCACGGATGCCTCCGGGCTGACCCAGGCCTATGAAGACCATTCCGAAGACCAGGGCCGGATGGTGAACAGCGGACCGCTGAACGGTCTCGACACGGGCGCGGCCCTGGTCGCCGCGGGCGAATACGTCGAGGAGATGGAGATCGGCAAACGTCGGGTCAATTACAGGATCCGCGACTGGTTGATCAGCCGCCAGCGCTACTGGGGCACACCCATCCCCATCATCCACACCCGGGACGGCGAGGTGGCGCTTCCCGAAGACGCCCTGCCGGTGCGCCTGCCCGAAGTTGAGAATTACGAACCGACCCAGACCGGCGAGTCGCCCCTGGCGGGAATCGACGAATGGGTCAACACACCTGATGGCCGGCGCGAGACGGACACGATGGCGACCTGGGGTTGCTCGTCGTGGTACTACATGCGCTTCACCGACCCCGCCAACGACGCGCGTCTATTCGACCCGAATGAAGTCAACTACTGGCTGCCGGTCGACATGTATGTCGGCGGGGCCGAACACGCCGTCCTGCACTTGCTGTATGCGCGGATGTGGACCAAGGTGCTCTATGACCTGGGCGTCATCAATTTCTTCGAGCCGTTCAAGAGTCTGCGCAATCAGGGCATGATCCTGGCCCCGGAGCAGAAGGAAGTGGGCGGCCGGATGGTCTACGAGAAGATGAGCAAGTCCAAGGGCAACGTCATCACCCCGGACGAGGTCGTCGCCGAACACGGCGCGGACGCCCTGCGCGGCTATGAGATGTTCATCAGTGACTTCTCCCAGACGGTGCCGTGGAACACGAACGGCGTGCCAGGCGTGCGGCGCTGGTTGGATCGGGTATGGCGGATCACGCAGTGGCCGGAAGAAGAGCGCGGCGGGTCCGCGGTCATGACCACGCGCGATGTCCGGCGCGCCGCGCATCAAGCCATCCTGAAGGTGCAGGCCGACTTCGACGCGTTCGCCTTCAACACGGCGGTCTCGTCGATGATGGAGTTCACCAACAGCCTTTTCAAGGCCCGCGACGCGGGGCTGGCCGGCACGCCCGAGTGGGCTGAGGCAATCGACATCCTGGTCCGGCTGCTGGCGCCGATCGCCCCGCATCTGGCCGAGGAGTTGTGGGCTCGGATGGGCCGGCCGTACAGCATTCACAAGCAGAGCTGGCCGGTCGCCGACGCCGAAGCCGCCCGCGAGGACAGCATCGAGATCCCCGTCCAGGTGAATGGCAAGTTGCGCGATCGGATCACCGTCCCGGCCGGGACAGATGAAGAAACAATTAAGGCGCTGGCGACCCAGACCGAGGGCGCTCGCCGCTTTGTTGGCGACAAGCCCGTTCGCCAGGTCATCTACGCCAAGGGCAGGCTCGTGAATATTGTCATCTAGGCTCTCATGCGATGACGCGGGAGCATATTTCATTTCGCGTCTTCGCGCGAGAACCGAGTTGCCCGGCGAGTGGGCGGACATGGAGGCGCTAATTCGTGGACCCCTTGAAGTTGGTCGTCCTGTTCGTCACTGCCATGTTGGCCGGCTCGGTCAACGCCATCGCGGGGGGCGGAACGGTGATCTCGTATCCAGGCTTCCTGTTTGCAGGCCTGCCGGACATCGTGGCCAATGCCAGCAACGCCGCTGCGCTTGTCCCAGGCTCGCTGGGCAGCACCGTCGCCTACCGGAAGGATCTGGCGCCGAACCTGCGCATGCTGGCGATCCTGCTCGTGCCGACGATCCTGGGCGCGCTGCTGGGCGCTCTGGTCGTCGCGCGCTCGCCGAATGACATATTCCGACGGATCGTCCCCTTTTTCGTGTTGGGCGCGACGCTCCTGTTTGCCTTTCGCGATCGGGTGACCGGTCTGGTGAAGCGGGCGGAAGCCATCGCCGCGGGCGCCGATCACCTGACCCCAGGCAGCTACGTGCTGGGCGGCGTCGCCCAGTTCATGATCGCAATGTACGGCGGCTACTTCGGGGCCGGAATCGGCATCCTGATGCTCACATCGCTGAGTGTCATGGGCTTGCGCAACATTCACCGGATGAACGCGCTGAAGGCGGCCCTGGCGGTCGCCATCAACGGTACGGCGGTGGTCTTCTTCGCCATCGACGGCAAGATCGACTGGCCCCTGGCCCTGATCGGGGCGGCGGGCGCGCTGATCGGCGGCTACGGGCTGGCCCGGCTGGCGAAACGCATCAATCCGAAAGTTATCCGCGGCTTTGTGGTCGTGTTCGGTCTGGTCGCCGCCACTTACCTGTTCGCCCGCGGATACGGGCTGATATAGGGGCCTTACGCATTCAGCCGGTCGCGCTAGAATCCGCATCGTTCGCCATTTGTGTGGCGAGAAATCGTTCCGTTTTTTGTGGAGGAAATACAACATGATGCAGCCCGCTGGTTCGTCGTCACTGATGCAGCGCCTGGTTGGCGTGGTTACGCTCAAGGCCCCGATCTATAAGGAAATCGCGGAGGATCCATCGGCGACGACGCCCGCCGCAGTCATTACCGTGGTCATGGCGCTCGTCTCGGGCCTGGGCACCATGCTGATCACGGGCAGTGGCGTGATGAGTCTTGTTTCCTCAATTCTTAGCGCCCTGGTGGGTTGGGTGGTCAGCGCGTTTGTGGCCGGCTTTGTCGCCCAACGCCTGGGCGGCAAGACCTCGACCGCCGAGATGCTGCGCGTGCTCGGGCACAACAACATCTTCCAGGTTCTGAACCTGATCCCATGCATCGGGACAATCGCCGCCCTAATTCTTGGCGCGATCGCATTTGTCATCGCCGTCCGTGAAGCGGCCGAGTTTGATACCCAAAAGGCCGTGATAACCGCCCTGATCACCTTCGTGGTCATCTTCCTGGTTACGCTCCTCATCGGCACAATCCTCGGTGTCGGCAGCGCGGCCGCCGGCGCGCTCACCGTCCCGACCCGCTAAACAGACGTCGGATCGACCGAAACAAAGAAGGCCGCCGGCCCGTCCAGCGGCCTTCTTTGCTGTATAACGATGGCCATTCACAAACAGGGGTAACCATGAATATCAGCCGCGCCCTTCAGCACCTGACCCAGGATCGCGATTACCTATCGAAGCTGGCCATCGCCAGCCTCCTCTCGGCGGTCCCGATCCTCAATTTCGCCGTGTCCGGCTACGCGCTCGAGCACACTGGCAATGTCATCGCCGGGCGGGAAGTCCCGCTCCCGTCGTGGGAAAACCTCGGCGCGAAGTTCAGCCGGGGCCTGACGCTGGCCATCGCCCAGCTGGTGTATTTTGCGCCAGTACTGCTGCTCTACGGCTGTTTCTTCATCTTTGTCATCGGCGGCGCCGGCCTGGCCGGCAACGCCGACACCCGCCAGCAAGAGCGGACCATTGCCTCGATATTGGGCGTCGGCTCTTTCGCAATAGTCTGCGTCGGTGGTCTGATCACGCTGGCGATCGGCCTGCTGCTTCCAGGCGTCTACCGGCAGTATTACAAACACGGCACGTTCGGGGCCTGTTTCAAGTTCGGGGAGGTACTGGCCTTCACCGGCCGACGGATCGGCGACATCTTGATGGCCTGGCTGACCCTTGGCGGCATTGGGCTGGTGATTGGCTTCGGGAATGTGGTGCTTCAATTCATCCCCTGTCTCGGAACGCTTGCCGGGCTGGCCTTGAGCCTGGCTTACGCAGGATACGTCCACATCGTCAACGCCCATCTAATGGCGCAGATGATTGAAAAGGACGATGCCGCGCTGACGCCGCGGGCTGGAGCGCCGCAGGTGTGAGATCGGAGCTTAAGCGCCAACGACGCCAGTTATCCGCGACCGGCTGAAGCCTAACTTCCGCCCGTCTTCCGTTCCAGGACCCGGCGCGTATTCCGTTGCCGTGCCGTAAACATCAGGCGGAACAAGACCGGGCCGCCCACGGCCGAGCACAACCGTCCAAGCCAACCCAAAGGCAGGCTATATTCGATCCGGTCGATAACGCGGGTACCGGCGCCGGCAGTCTCGAATGCGTGCGTATGGCGCCAGGCCGACACTGGACCTCGGCCGGTTTGAAGATCGACAAAATGCTGGCCATGCTCGAACTCAACCACCGTCAACTCCCAGGGCAGGCGCAGAGGACCCAGCGCCACTTCAAGATGAACAGCGCTTCCCAACTTCATCGGTGAGTCAAATCGGGTTACGCTGATCCGGGCTGGGCCTGGCATTACCCGGCCCAGCATGTTGGGATCGGTGTGGAACGCCCACACATCGGCCAGTGGCGCGCCCAAAACGAAGGCGCTTTCGAAGCTAGCGATAGCTGGCCCTCCCGAGCGAACGGCGGATCAGCTTCCCCAGCGTCATTTTTCGGGCGAACCCGATCCCATCCCGAAGCTTGAGGGGGTCGATACCGAAAAGAGTGATCGTCTTGTTGTCGGTGGCGGTGTTGTTGACTCCGAGCATGGCCAGCAGGCTGGGCGTGACGAGCGGTTTGGGCAGAAGCTTATCCATCAACATCACCGGCAGCTTGAGCAGCCCGACCGGCACCTTGATTTTGAGTCGTTTGATGCCGAGTGCGGCGACGATAGCGTCGATGATAGCTTCAAGCGTGACGACCTCGGCTCCGCAAACTTGCAGGCGGGCGTTCAATGTGTCAGGCAGGCCAATCGACTTCACAATGCAGTCCGCCACATCCTGCGCGGCGATCGGCTGAAAAACGGTCTTGCCATCGCCCGGCACAACCATGAAAGGCGGGATGCGGGCCAGCCCGGCCAGAGTGGTGATGAATTCGTCGCCTTCGCCGAAGATGACCGACGTCTCGAGAATGGTGTACGGGATCCCGCTCTCCATGATGGCGCGCACGCCGCGGCCCTGCGACGACGCCAGCGGATACGGCCGTTTCTCGTCGGCACCTAGTCCGACCAGGTTGATGATCCGCCTGACGCCGGCGGCCCGGGCCGCTTCGACGACGTTGATCGTCCCCTGCGCGTTTACCCGCGCCATCGTGCTCTCGCCCCGGTCGCGGTTAACGGCCGCAAGATGAATGACGGTGTCCACGCCTTCCATGGCCCGCGCCAGGGAGGCGGGATCAGTCACATCGCCGATCACCGGCACAGCGCCAAAGCCGCGCACCTTTTCTGCCTGGGATTCAGATCGGATCAAGCCCTTCACATGCGTCGCCTGGCCCGACTTGGTGAGCTCTGCCAGGGTAAAGCCAGCCACGTATCCACTTGCGCCAGTAATTAGAATCATCTTCACTCCGTCTCCTATATCTTAATCAGTTACAGGTCGTTGTCTGAGCAACTGGTGATGGGGGCTTTAGGCATTTTGTATAGGTTTTGCATAATCTCTGTCATATCAGGCCAAACCCCTGCTCCGCCAGCACACCGCGCAAGTGCGTCCTTACCGGCCTGGACACGCGCCGGGCCGTATGCTCAGTCCATCCGTAGTCTTCAATCTGGCCGGGTTGCCCGGGCACGGGAACCTGCCGTCCGCTGTAAATGCCAGTCGCGATCATGGCCGCGTCATAGGCGCGCAACGCCTGATCTTCCCCGGCGCGCGAGTACTGCTCGTGGTGGAGGATGGCCCGCATCGGCAGCCGGGGCCTCGGTTTCGCGGGGCCGAGGGGAAAACCCACCGTCATGCCAAACAGGGGAAACACGAGGCGCGGCAGGGCCAGCAGACGAATGACCTCGCGCGGCGAGTTGCGCAACGCCCCGATATAGCACACCCCCAGACCAAGGGATTCAGCCGCAAGGGCCGCGTTTTGCGCGGCCAGGGAGGCGTCGACGGCCGCCAGGAGAAAATTCTCGACACCGTCGTGGACGTGCGGGTGACCCCGCAGAACCGTTGCCCGATCGATGCGACTCAAATCGGCGCACCAGGCCAGAAAGAGCGGCGCCTGGCTGATCTG
>JBKJQK010000521.1:0-6745 GCA_046594095.1 Anaerolineae bacterium
CTTTCCGCTGCCGGAAGCGCAGCTCGACCGGTTCCTGATGCGGATCGGAATGGGCTATCCGTCGCAGGCGGACGAAAAATCATTGCTCACAACGCTCCGCCGTGAGCACCCCATCAATTCCATCGGCGCGGTCACCGATGGGGCGACCCTGGTTGCCGCCCAGCGCAGCGTGTGGGAGGTCCACGTCGACGACTCGCTCGAGGACTTCATCATCCGACTGTCGGTGGCTACCCGGCAGCATTCCGATCTAACGCTGGGAGCCAGTCCACGCGCCAGCCTGGCCCTGTTTCGGGCCGCCCAGGCGATGGCGGCGGTCCGCGGGCGCGACCACGTGCTGCCCGATGACATCAAGTCGCTGGCCCCGCACGTTCTGCCCCACCGCCTGATTGTGCGGCCCGAAGCCGAGTTGCGCGGGCGGAATGCCCGGGGCGTCGTCGCCCAGATTCTGGAGACGACCGAACTCAAACTCTAGCGTCGGAAACCGGAATGCGCCTCTTCCTTCCGCTGCTGATCGCGCTTGGCCTCGTCGCCGTGTTCTTCCGCGACGACGCGCTGCTCACGCTGATCTACTTCCTGATCGCGGTCGGCGTGCTCAGCGTGGTTTGGAGCCATCGCGCCATCCGCAACGTGCGCGTGGCGCGCGCGATCGATGCGCGCGCCTTCATCGGCGATCGCGTGCCGATGCGGGTGCGCCTCACCAACGACAGCTACTTGCCCGTGCCGTGGTTGTTCGCCCAGGACAGCCTGCCGGCGGAACTCCTGTTCAACACGCCGGCCCGTGCAGCGCTGTGGCTTGGACCGCGCGGCCATGCTGACCTGGACTCGGAGCTTCAACCGAGCAAACGGGGCTATTTCGTTCTCGGCCCGGTGATGACCCGCAGCGGCGACTTGTTCGGCATCTCGGGCGAGGTGACTCGCGTGTCGGCCACCCAGACCATCACGGTCTTCCCCCGCATCGTGGCGCTGCCCGACCTCGGGCTCCCTTCGCGCTCTCCCCTCGGCACGCTTCGCCATACTCAGCCGATTTTCGAGGACCCCACCCGCCCGCGCGGAAAGCGCGAGTATGTCAGCGGCGACTCCCTCCGGCGGGTGGACTGGAAGGCCAGCGCCGCAACCGGGAAACTGTATTCGCGCGTCTTTGAGCCGGCAGTGTCTCTTGAGACGGTGATCGCCCTCGACATGCAATTGAGCAGCTATCCTGAACGCGCCGTCCACGATGCAAGCGAGCTGGCCGTCGTGGCGGCGGCGTCGATCGCCAACTGGGTGGTCGCGCACGGCCAGCCGGTGGGCTTGCTCACCAACGCCATCGATCCCGCCCGCGGCCGCCAGGAAGCGCACGCGTTGCTCCCGCGCAAGGGCCGGGCGCACCTGATGACGCTGCTTGAGACACTCGGGCGGGCGCAACTTGCCGCGGGCCGTGAGCTGACCCAGACCCGCCCGCTCGAGCGCCTGCTCGAGGAGGACGGCACGCGCCTCGGTTGGGGGACCACCCTGGCGGTCGTCACGGGGCGGACCGACGAGGCCATTGCCGCGCGCCTGAAACAGCTCGCCCGGGCCGGCCTCAACTGCGTCCTCATCGTGTCGGGGCCCGTGACCGAAACAGCGCTGCGGGGAATCCGCGCCCAGGGGGACCGCTTTGGATTTAGCGTTTGGCACGCGGCGGACAACGCCCGCCTGTTTGAGGCGCGTCCATGAAACGCGCCATCGAGCCGTTCGTTGTGTTCACCCACATCATGATCGCGGGGATCTCCACCTGCGTGGCAGCGGCCGCAGTGGATTTGTTCGGCCAGCTCAGGCTGGGCGCCGATGAAGGTTATATTGTTCCGTTGTGTTTTGCGGCCGCCCTGCTGGCCGCCGTGATCACCCGCCAGGCCCGCCCCCACGACGCGCTCAGCCTGAGCTGGATCCGCCAGCGTCTACCCGAACTGATCGGGCTGGCCGTCGTGGCGCGCGTAGCGGGTTTGGTCTGGCACCTGGCCGGCGACATGAGCGCCGAGACCGCTCTGTTCAGCCTCGGCATCTCCGATTGGCTGTTCGGAGCCGGCTTTGGCTGGGCATTTGTGTCGTTTTGCATTGCCTGGTTCATCAGCGCCATGTTTGCCGGCCGCTTCGCCCAGCTCGAACCGGATCCGCGCCTGATTGCGCTCGAGCAGGAAGGCAGCATGGTCCTGGATCGCTCGACCATCCGGGACGAGATCGTCACGGCCCTGATCTGGTTGGGTCTGGGAGTGACCGCATTTGCGACCCTGACCCGGCTGAGTTCGGGTGGGCGGATCAACAACATCTGGCGCATCGTCGCCTACTTCCTATTTGCCTTCGTGCTCATGGCCCAGTCGCGCCTGGCTCTGTTGCGCCTGGTGTGGGCGCGTGAACGGGTGGATGCGCAACCCGGGCTGAGCCGGCGCTGGGCGCTTTTGGCCCTTCTGTTTCTGGTTATGCTCGCCCTGGTGGTGCTTCCTCTTTCGACCGGCTATGCGCGGGACATCTTGCGCGGGCTCAACATAGCCCTGAGCTTGATTGTGTTTGCGCTGTCCGTCTTTTCGTGGCTCATCGTCGGGTTGATCACGGGCATTCTTGCTGCGTTGGTTTCCCTGTTTAGTTTGGGCGCGCCTCCGGAGGCGGTCAGCCGGCCACCACCGGTCTTTGTTCCGCCGGACGCGGTCCAGGTTGAAGCCGCGCCGGTAGACCTGCGCCCACTCCTCCTGGCGGTCCTGGTTGGGGGGGCGCTGTTGTTCAGCGCGCATCGGGTGTGGGTCTACCGGCGCGAAATCGCGACATGGGTGTCGCGTGGCAAGTTCGGAGCGCGCCTGATTGAGGCTGCGCGCTGGTTTCTCGCCCGGTTCCGGGCAGCCCGCCAGGCTGTCATCCAGGCGATTGCCAACGCCCGGCGCGGATCGGAGCCTGATTACTCCCAGGGCCGCAGCCGGCCCGGTTTTTTGTCACTGAACCGTCTGTCCCCCCGCGAGCGCGTCCTCTTTTTCTATCGCGCCCTGTTGCGGCGGAGCGCCGAGCGCGGCCTGACCCGCGGCCCGGGCCAAACGCCCGAGGAGTTCGCCACCCGCCTGCGCCCGGTCATTGATCCGGAAGCCGGTGAGCCTGTCGACCAACTCACACGGGCCTACGAGACGGCTCGTTACAGCCGGCGCGAGGTGGCGGCCGGTGACGCGCTCAAGGCCCGGACTTGGTGGGAGCGGGCCCGGGACGCCCTGCGACAGCGACAGCGAATCGGATAAGATTCGCGCATGGCAAAACCGATCCCCACGCCCAAACTCGTTCTGATCGACGGGCACTCCCTCGCTTATCGCGCCTATTTCGCGATGGTGAATACCCCCCTGTCGATTGAAAATGCGAGCGGCGAGAAAGAAATGACCGGGGCGGTGTTTGCGTTCGCCAATATGCTGCTCAAAGTCTGGAATCAGGAGCAGCCGTCACACCTGGCGGTCGCCTTCGATGTCGGTCGGACGTTCCGCGACGACTTGTTCGCCGACTACAAGGGCACCCGGGAAAAGATGCCCGAAGAGCTTGTCCTCCAGCTCAAGCGCATCCAGCAGGTGGTCGAAGCGCTCAGCGTCCCGATTTTTACGGCCGAGGGCTATGAGGCCGATGACGTGCTCGGGACCCTGGCCCGCCGGGCGTCCGGCGAAGGCATGGACGTGGTGATCGTGACCGGCGACCGGGACGCGCTGCAACTGGTATCGCCCAACGTAAAAGTACTCACCTCTCGCCAGCGCTTCGACGACATCATTCTGTACGACGAGGCGCTCGTCCAGGAGCGCTACGGCGTGACGCCGGCCCAGATGATCGACTACAAGGCGCTCCTGGGTGACACCAGCGACAACGTGCCGGGCGTGAGCGGGATTGGCGAAAAGACCGCTCAGGCGCTGGTCAGCCAGTTTGGATCGCTTGAAGCGATGTACGCCCGGATCGAGGAAATCACCGCCAAGCGCCCGCGGACGGCCCTGACCGAACAGCGCGACAAGGCCGAGCTTAGCAAGCTGCTGGTCACGATCAAGACCGATGTGCCGCTGGAGATCGATTGGGAAGCCTGCCGGGCCGCGCCGGACTACACCCGCACCCTGAATTTGTTCCGCGAGCTGCGCTTCGAGTCATTGATGAAGCGCATCCCCCAGGCCGTGGCGGCCGTGCCCGCGTCTGAGGCGCCGATGGCCGGCCAAATCGGGCTGTTTGGGGTGGCGGAGACGCGCCCGCCGCCGCTTGAATCTCCGCCGCTGGGCAATGTGCCTGTGGAAGTGCGGGTCGTAGCCAGCGATGCGGACTACAAAGACCTGCTGGCCGAATTGCGGGGAGCCAGCCTGATCGCCTTTGACACCGAGACGACCGGCACCGACCCGCTTCTCGCCGAACTTGTCGGGATGTCGTTTTGTGTGACGGCCGGCCAGGCCTGGTATTTGCCCTGCTCGCCCGTTGGCGGGCCAGCCGGCGGGACAGACTGGCAGATCGATCCGGCCTCGCCCAAGTTCGGGCCGATCGCGGATGCGCTCCGCCGCCCGGACGCGCGCCTGGTCGCCCACAACGCCAAATACGATCTCGAGGTGCTCCAGGAAGTCGGTGTCACCCTGGAACTGCCGCCGCACGACACCATGGTCGCCCAGTTTTTGTGCGACCCGGGCGGGGGCGGTCTGGGTCTCAAGAACCAGGCATTCAACCTGCTCGGCTGGCAGATGACCGAGATCTCGGAACTTATCGGCAAAGGCAAGAAACAGATTACGATGCGCGAGGTGCCTGTGCAGGTTGCCGGACGTTATGCGGCCGCCGACGCCGCCGCCACCTACGGCCTTTGGGCGATCCTGGAGCCAAAGCTGGCCGAGCGGGGGGTCGCCGCGTTGTTTCACGACGTCGAGACGCCCCTCATCCCGGTCCTGATGTCGATGGAGACCCATGGCGTCGCCATCGACACCCACTACCTGTCTGATCTGTCGGCTGAACTCGGAGCGCGCCTGCGCGAGCTCGAGCGGGCGATCTACGAGCAAGCCGGCAAGACTTTTAACATCAACAGTACCCAGCAGCTCGCCGAGGTGTTGTTTACCACGCTAAAGCTTGAGGCCGACAAGTCGTGGCGCACCGCTACAGGCGCGACCTCGACCAACGCCGAAGTGCTCGAGCAATTGCGCGACAAGCACAATATCGTGCCATTTTTGCTGGACTATCGCGAGCTGTCCAAGCTCAAGGGCACCTATGTGGATGCGCTGCCCGAGCTGATCAACCCGAAGACGGGCCGGATCCATACCGACTTCAACCAGACCGGGGCAATCACCGGCCGAATCTCATCGTCCAACCCGAACCTCCAGAACATCCCGATCAAGTCCGAGATCGGGCGACGGGTGCGCAAGGCCTTCATCCCCAAGCGCGGCTGGCAGTTGATCAGCGCGGACTACTCGCAGGTTGAGCTGCGCGTCCTCGCCCACCTCGCCGACGACGCTGTGCTGCGGGCGGCCTTCGAACGCGGCGAAGACATTCACGCGACCACGGCGGCGGCCGTCTACGATGTTCCGCTCAAGTCGGTCACCCCGATGCAGCGCAACTTCGCCAAACGGATCAACTTCGGGATCGCCTACGGCATGGGCGCATTCGCCCTGTCGCAGAACACGGGTATGAGCATGACCGAAGCGGGCGAGTTCATCAAGAAGTACTTTGAGCGCTTCCCGGCCGTGCAAAACTGGCTGAGCCGCACCAAGCTGCTGGCCGCCGAGCAGGGCTTCGTCGAAACCGTCCTGGGTCGCCGACGCTACTTTCCCGAGCTGCGCGCCCAGACGAAGGGCGGCCAGGCCGAAGCGCTGAAACGGCGTGCGGAGCGCGAAGCGATCAATCATCCGGTTCAAGGCAGCGCCGCCGACATCATGAAGATCGCGATGATCCGGATCGATCACGCCTTACGGGCGGGTAAATATCAGGCCAAGATGACCCTCCAGGTCCATGATGAACTTGTTTTTGATGTGCCGCCGGCGGAGCTTGACGAGATCAAGGCCCTGGTCGAACGGGAGATGGAGGGCGCGTATAGCTTGAGCGTGCCGCTGAAGGCCGATGTGGCTTCAGGGCCCAACTGGGATGAGGTGGAGTAACTCCGATGCTGAACCTGAGAACCATTCTCCTGGGCGCGCGAGCGGCGCGCGGCTTCGTGTTTGGCGTGCTGTTTGTGGCGGCCGGACTTTTATTGATCGGCACTGCCGCAATCGCGCGCAACAACATCGCCCAGGAGATGCGGACTTTCCTGCCTGCGGCGGGCGAGGTGATCGGAAGCGCGCCGGTCCGATCGTCGCGCAACAACTCGACCACCTACGCGGCCGAAGTCCGTTTTGTCGCCCAGGATGGCAAGAGTTATACCTTTCGAGAGAGCGTGTCATCCAATCCGCCGTCGCACAAGATCGGCGACAAGGTGAATGTGCTCTACGACCCGGGCAATCCGTCCAAGGCGCGCGTCGACGACTTCGTCAACACCTGGCTGTTTCCGCTTCTGCTCGGCGGGATGGGACTGCTATTCGCGGTGATCGGCGGCTCGATTGTGCTGAGCGGCGTCCGGGCGGGAATCGCAGTGGCAATTGTGGCTGCGCGCGGATTTTGAGTTCTGAGATCCGATCCCGGCACGGTTTCTCCCCTCACCCTAACCCTCTCCTCAGCGGGGAGGGGGCTAGGGTGAGGGGAGATTCACGTCAATGGGCACGCCCAACACCCGCCGCGCCACACGCCAAACCAACTCCGGCAGGACCCCGAACGAGTACGGCATATT
>JBKJQK010000047.1:0-4986 GCA_046594095.1 Anaerolineae bacterium
CCCCGGACGGGGCATGGGACGCGTGGCAGGCTCTGGTGGCGCGGTTGTCGAAAGAATCGGGCAAGAAGACAAGCCCGGCGCTGGACGAGCTCGAGCGGATGAGGCGCTGAGATGCGGCTCATCACCATCGACTCGAGCGTCTTCGTCAGCGCGGCGCGGCCAACCGAGAGAGGGAACATGGACAGCGCACTCTTCCTGGCCTGGGTCCGCCGGACTCGCCCGCGGGTGTTCGTCCCAACCCTGGTGATTGCCGAAGTGGCTACGGCCCTGAGTCGAACGGGCAGCGACGCCGGACTCGCTGAGCAATATGCGCTGGCGATTGGCCAGCTGCCCAATATCGTGTTCATCGCGCTAGACGAAACGCTCGCCCGCCAGGCGGCAGCGTTGGGTGCCCGGCACAAACTCCGCGGCGCCGACGCGGTGTATCTGGCTACCGCGGCCCAATTTGCCGCTGAGCTGATCACCCTGGATGCAGAGCAGTTGACGAGAAGCGCGTCAATTGTTCAGGCGCTGAGCCCGGCCGAGTTTCTGGCGCCGCTCGCGCCCTGATCAGCAATCCCCGCTATGGATACGGCAGCCGGACGATCGTGGGCCGGTGCAGCAGGCTCTGGTCGTCGCCGGTGACCAAGAGCCCCGGACACGCGCCGTGCCTGAGGAACCCCCGGCGGATATCGACGACGAGAGCCTTTACCTGACCGTGCCCAACAAGCGCGACCTCGATCTTGGGCGCGAGCTTGCGTTTCGATTTGCCGAGACGCATTTGCCCGATTTCTACCAGAAAGTCATTGACATCTTTCACCAGCGCGGGGCCTACGCCCGGTTTAGAGACCTGCTCGAGTATCAGGACCAGCTCGAGGCCTGGTACGCCTTCGAGGAACATGAAACCAGGCAGGCTCTCCGCGCCTGGGCCGCGGAGCACGACTTGCTGCTTGGGCCGTAACGTCGCGCCCGCCTATACTCGCCTGATGCCAGACACCCGCTACGCGCGCCTGATCGTGTTTGGGGACAGCGACTCGGATGGCGGCGCCGGCGCGCGCGGCATCTTCGAGCTAAACGGGCACGCCTGGCCCATGCCGCCCAGCCACGAGGGGCGCTTTTGCGATGGCCCGGTCTGGCCCGAGATTCTCGCCCCGCGCCTTGGCCTGGTCTACGCTCCGCGCGACAACTACGCGGTCGGCGGGGCCACTTCGGGCTTGCGGAATGTCGCCAAAGGCCTCGAGTATGTGGATACCGGCATGTTGGCTCAGGTCCGTGACTTTCTGGCCACCGAGCGCGTCTTTCCGGCTGACGCGCTGGCGGTGCTCTACGGCGGCGGGAATAACATGTGGCTGGTTCGCGAGCAGCCCGCCGATGAGGTCGTCACCGCTGGGATCGATCACCTCGCGAAGGCAACTGCGCAGCTCCATGCGGCCGGCGCGCATCACTTTGTGTTTGTCACCATCGCGCGGCCCAGCCTGTTCCCGATCGACCTCAAAGGCGCGGGGAGCGCAATGGACGCTGCAGCCGTCGTCTGGAACGACGCGCTCCGGCGCTGGGTAGCCGAGCTACGCCCATCGGGCGCGGGCACGGTCGCCCTCGTCGATCTGGGCGATCTCCTCGAGCGAGCCGTCGCTGACCCTGCGGCGCATGGATTTGAGAATGCAATGGATGCCTGCCTCACCGACGGTGTGCTCAGAGGCGATCCGGCCCGCTTCCTCTTCTGGGATGCGTATCACATGACGAGCGCCTTTCACCGGCGCCTTGCCTCCGCGTTTCAAGACGCCTTGGAGTGATGGTTGGTAAGGTTGGTAACGTTCGTAACGTTGGTGACGTTATCAACCTTACCAACGTTACCAACCTTACCAACCCTGATATGCCCATCTTCGACGCCCTCACCCTATCCACCGCCCGCCTCATCCTGCGCCCGCTGCGCGAGGACGACGCGGAGGCGCTGTTTGCCATCTACTCGGACCCGGTTGTTATGCGCTACTGGGCGTCTCCGCCCTGGAAATCGATTGAGGAGGCCCACGCTCTCATCGCCCGCGACCAGTTGCCGGGCCGGGAGTATCTTCGGCTCGGGCTGGAGCGGCGCGAGGATGGCCGGCTCATCGGCCAATGTTCACTCTTTAACCTGAATCAGCAGTGCCGGCGGGCCGAGTTGGGCTATTCCCTTGCCCGGTCCGCCTGGGGCGGCGGGTATGCGCAGGAGGCCGTAAGCGCCGTCCTAACCTGCGCGTTCGGCAATCTCAACCTCAATCGGGTTGAGGCCGACATCGACCCGCGCAACACCGCCTCGGCCAAACTGCTGGAGCGCCTAGGCTTCACCCGTGAGGGTCTTCTGCGTGAGCGCTGGATCGTCGACGGCGAGGTGTCGGACACGGCATGGTACGGGCTTCTCGCGCGGGAATGGACGCGCCTACCTGCCCTCCACCCCAATCTCCACGATGAATACTGAGTCGCCCCACGGCGCGCCGGCCGCGTCTGTGACGGGCAGGCGGGCGCCATCGATCAGCCCGTACAGTCCGACCACGAGACGGTAGCGCCCGGATGGCGTGTTGGGCGGAATGGGAATCGCATATCGATCGGTGATGATGGCGCCCGGCGCCCAGGTCGTCGTGGGCGTCGTGCCTTCGGCGGGCTCGTTGTCTTGCTGCCCCCACAGGAAATTGCCCGTGCTGGCGTTCCACGTTTCGCCAACAACGTGGGTGAAGACCTTATAGCGCGCGCCGACGACGGCCCGGGTTTGCCAGTACAGCGTCAATGGGATGCTTCCGCCGGCTTTGATCGGCCCGCCGGGCAGACCGTAGCCCAGCAACTGAATGGATGACCCGAAGTTCGCGTTCAGGGGCGAGGGGATGTCGGCCAGCGCCGCCGAGTTTCCGGATCCGCGCCCAACGACCGTGAACGCGCCCACTTCCAACGACGCGCCGGGCTCGCCCACAATGATTCTGTAGCTTCCCGCGGGCATGTCGGGCTGTATTGAAATGGCGACCTGCTGCCGGGTTGGCCCATTCCGGGCCGGCGCGGCCGGCGGCGCGCTGATGATCCTGCTTGCTGCTCCTTCGACTCTAACCGTTGTGCTGGTCGCGGGGGGGGCCGACCAGTACAGCGAAAGATGCGCGACGTCACCGGTCGGGTAGCGCGCCAGGGGGATGCCTGCCCCGATCAGGTTCGGGACGGCGCCAGAGGTTCCAGCGGGCACGATGGCCTGAGGCCCGAGATCCTGCATCTGATCGGCGCGCCCGGCCGCGCGCGCATAGAACGCCAGGGTGTTGTCGCCGTAGTCCCAGCGTTTCGTGGCGATCGCATTTGCCTCAAGCCAGGCGCGAATCGAGCCGCGCGGGTCAATCCGCTGGGCATCAGGGGTGGTCACCAGCCACAGGCCATCCGCCGTGTCCCAGCCTGGACGCACCCACGTGTCAATGCTGTTCGTGTCCACGGCTGCGCCATATGGCACTCTGCCCCAGGCGCCGGCGTACTGCGCCGCAAACAGCGGCCAATCTCTGTCTGAATACAACAGGAGGGCATCGCCTGGATGGAGGTGCGCCTTGAGGGTGGCCGATAACGAGATGAGATCATCCTGCCGGACACGATTCGGAAAAAAATCGGCCAGCCCCCTTGCCGCTGCCACCAGGATGATGGCGATTCCCGCGATGGCCACCCACCGCTGCTTCCGGTAGATCACGGACAGCCCCATCGCCATTAACGTATAGAAGCAGGCTGCCAGCGGGAGCAGGTAGCGCGGCGCAAGCCGGGGCGCGTAGAAAATGTGGATCGGCAGCGAAACGATATAGACGATCAGCGCGGGCAGGAGCAGCCCGAGGAGGAGCATGCCGATGCTGGCCCGGCGCTCAATCGCATGCCGGGTCCGCCACAGCGCGGCCAGACCCGCGGCCAGGATCGCAACCGCCGCGATCGTGAATGGGGTGTAGCTTTCGATAAAGACCGGGATCCCGACCGCAAGCATGGTTCCGTATAAATGAACAAAGGTCAGAGGCGCAAAGGGCTCGGCGGTCGACCAGGTTGGAATGCGCGGCAGAGCGTAAATCAGCCAAGGAAGGAACAGCGCGGCCGCGGCCGCCTGGGCGGACACCCAGCGGATGAACAGCGCCCGGGGCCGCCCGCGCATCAGCCATACCAGCCCAAAGGCGAGATTGGCGATGAGCGGGACCGACACCAGGAGATACAGCGTCCACAGCCCGGCCGCGCACAGCGCAACGTAGGCGATCCATGCGCGCCGGTCCGGGCCGCCCCACAGCCGGAACGCCGCCCACAGGGTGCCCGTCGCAAGGACGCTGGCGAGGCAGTACATCCGCATCTCTTGCGACCAACTGACGGCGAAGGCTGAGAGGGTCAGAAACAGGGCCGCCAGCAAGCCGGCCCGCCGCCCACCGATGGCGCGCCCGAGGCCGTAGATTGCGGCGACACCCACGGTGCCTGTGAGCGCGGAGGGGAAGCGCAGAACGAATTCGCCATCCCCGGCCACGCGCCACCAGAAATGCAGGAGCGTGAAGTAGAGCGGCGGATGCACGTCCCGCGCGTTCCAATCCAGAATCTGCGGGACGGGCAGGCGGGCCATCCAGGCGGCCAGACCCTCGTCCCACCAGATGTTGTGGTCGGCCAACCCCCAGATCCTCAGCGCGAAAGCAAGCAGAAGCAGCGCCAGCAGCGGCCAGGGTCGTTGTGCGCGCGTCCGCGGGGACCGATCCGTATTCATTGGCAGCGATTAGACCATTGCGCGGCCCTCCACCCGACCAAACCTTACCCGCCTGACCCAACCTGCCCCGCCCTCACCATCAACACGCTCACCGCCCCGCCGTCGCGCTGGATGATCCCGTCGACGAGCAGCAGCCGCTCGCCACGCAGGATGCTCCGGTAGCCCTCGAACACATCCGGCCGCACGACGACATCGACCAGCCCGGTCTCGTCCTCCATGGAGATAAAGACCATCCCGTGCGCGGTCGGCGGGCTCTGGCGGACCGCCATCATCGCCCCGATCCGCACCCG
>JBKJQK010000443.1:0-8002 GCA_046594095.1 Anaerolineae bacterium
GCTCAGGGCTCATGGCTCACAGCTCAGAGCTCTTCCAACGGCTGCGTATTCCCGCGAATCGGCGCCGCGCCACCGACCGGAGCGGCCCAGCGCACGCCGTTGGCAATCACATGCCGGACATTCTGGTCGTAATAGGTCGGGAAAGTCTCATGGCCGGGCCGGAAGTAGAACACCCGCCCGGCCCCGCGATACCAGCAGCAGCCGGAGCGGAAAACCTCGCCGCCCTTGAACCAACTGATCAAGACCAGCTCGTCCGGAGGCGGAACATCAAAGTGCTCGCCATACATTTCTTCCTGCTCGAGCGAGAATTGCTCGGGCAGCCCGCGCGCGATCTGATGGCCCGGATTCACAACCCAGATCCGCTCGCGCTGGTTGTCTTCCCGCCACTTCAGCATGCAGCCGGTCCCCATTAAGCGACGAAAAATCTTGGACATGTGCCCGCTGTGCAGGACCACCAGGCCCATGCCGTTCAGCACACGGTCCTGGATGCGGTCGACCAGCGCGTCCGCCACCGCGTCATGGGCCATGTGCCCCCACCACACGAGAACATCGGTGTCCTCCAGGATGCCGGCGGGAAGGCCCTGATCGGGTTCGTCCAGCGAGACGATCCGAACATCCATGTCCGGATGCTGCTCGAGACCGTCCGCGATGGTCCGATGCATGCCTTGCGGATACAAGGCCCCTACCAGGGCGTTTTTCTTCTCATGGCGAAACTCGTGCCAAACGGTCACACGCAATAGCTCGGTCATTTCTTTACTCCTCAAGGGTGGACAGGTCACCTTCGGGCAGCCCCTGCGCGCGCGCCTTCAACACCCGGCGCATAATCTTGCCGCTGCGCGTTTTGGGCAGGCGGGTGACAAACTCAACCTTCTCCGGCTTGGCGATCGGGCCCATCTCCCTGCCCACGTGCTGGCGAAGTGTCTCGGACAACTCCGGGCTCGCCTCGTATCCCGAACGCAGAATCACATACGAGTAAATCGTGTTTCCGCGTAGCTCATGCGGAAGGCCGATTGCGGCGGCTTCGGCCACCGCTGGATGCGAGACCAACGCGCTCTCGATTTCGGCCGTCCCCAGGCGATAGCCGCTGACCTTGATCACGTCGTCGACTCGCCCAATGATCCAGTAGTAACCGTCCGCGTCCATTCGGGCCGAATCTCCCGTGAAATACCGCCCCGGATAGCGGTTCCAGTAGGTCTCGCGATAGCGCTCCGGATCGCCATAGATCGTGCGGGCCATGCCCGGCCAGGGCGTCAGGATCGTGAGATAGCCTTCCTCGCCAGGCTTGCATGCTTCGCCCATCTCGTTCACGATTTCGGCTTTGATCCCAAAGAAGGGGCGGGTTCCACTGCCCGGTTTGAGCGGGACCACCGGCGTCGGGGTGATCATGAAACCGCCCGTCTCTGTTTGCCACCAGGTATCCATGATCGGGCAGCGCGAGCCGCCCACGTTCTCGTAGAACCATCGCCAGGCCTCAGGGTTCATCGGCTCACCGACACTGCCGAGAAGCCGAAGGGACGACAGGTCATGCCTCTTCGGCCACTCAGGCCCAAAACGCATAAATCCGCGGATCGCCGTCGGCGCGCAATACAGCACGCTGACTTTGTACTGCTCGATGACGCTCCACCACCGATCCGGCTGTGGATAGGTCGGCCCGCCCTCGTAAATGATGCTGGTCACACCCGCCATGAGCGGGGCGTAGACGATGTAACTGTGGCCGGTAATCCAGCCTGGGTCCGCCGCGCACCACCACCGATCATCGTCACGAAGGTCAAACACATAGCGCAGCGTCGTGTGTGTGTAAACGCTGTAGCCGCCGTGGGTGTGAAGCAACGCCTTTGGGCGGCCCGTGCTGCCCGAGGTGTACAAAATGAAGAGAGGATCCTCGGAGTCCATCTGCTCGGTTGGGCATTCCGCGCTCGCCGTCTTCATGGCATCGTGCCACCAAATGTCCCGGCCGTCGACCCAGCCGACTTCGCGCCCGGTCCGCTTGAAGCACACGACTCGCTCTGCCGGTGATTCGCGTTTGAGCGCGTCATCGACGATTTGCTTGAGCTCGACGACCTTTCCGCTCACAAACGCGCCATCACAGGTCACCACGACTTTGCTATTCGAATCCACGATCCGCCCGTGCAGGGCCTCTACCGAAAAGCCGCCATACACCACCGAATGCACCGCGCCAATCTTGGCGCAGGCGAGCATTGCGATCGGAAGCTCGGGCACCCGGCCCATGTAAATCGTGACCCGATCGCCCCTCGCCACTCCGTTGGCCTTGAGCACGTTGGCGAACTTGTTGACATCCCGGGCGAGCTCGGCATAGGCGATCACGCGCTCGCTGCCGTCCTCACCCTGCCAGATATATGCCACTGCGTTTCGGCGCGGGGTGTCCAGGTGGCGGTCCAGCGCGTTGTGGACGATGTTGCACTTGCCGCCGACAAACCATTTGTAGAAGGGCGCATTCGAATTGTCCAGCACCTTGTCCCACTTGCGATACCAGCCCAGCTCCTCGGCCCGGGCTGCCCAGAACTCTTCAGGGTGCTCGCTCGCATAGGCCGCCATTGCATCCCAATCCTGCACACGGGCAGCCCGCTTCACCGCCGCGGAAGGTGGATAGATTTCGGTGTGCGACACATGGACTTCCTGGTTCTGAATATCTGACATCTCGATTGGCTCCTCAAAGAACGCATGAATCTTGCGGTTGATTATCGTCTCGCGCGTGGAAAGCAAGGGGATGACGTCGCGGCGCGCCACACGGGGTGTGGCGCGCCGCGAGAACAAGACGGCTGCGAGCCTCTATTCCTCGGTGATCGTGACGCTCATGAGGGTCTCGCCCGGCTTGCTGGCCCGGCCCGGATCGCGCTCCGGGATTGCATAGACGTGTTCCATTCCGGCAATGACCTTGCCAAACACAGTGTGCTTGCCGTCCAGCCAGGGGGTGCCGATATGGGTGATAAAGAACTGGCTGCCATTGGTTCCGGGGCCGGCATTTGCCATCGACAGGATTCCCGGGACGTTATGGCGCAGGGACGGATGAATCTCGTCGCCGAACTGGTAGCCCGGGCCACCCGTGCCTGTGCCCTTCGGATCGCCACCCTGGACCATAAAGTCCTTGATCACGCGGTGAAAGGTCGTGTTGTCGTAGAACCCCTCGCGGGCCAGAAACACAAAGTTGTTGACTGTCTTGGGCGCCTTGTCGGCGTACAGGTCAATGACGATGTTGCCGCGCGCGGTCTTGATCGTGGCGGTATAGGACTTCTTGGGATCGATCGTGAGAGGCGGAGGAGAATTGTATTGTTTGGACATATTTTCGTTTTTTTGTTAGAGATCCGAATAGAGACGGTCCAGGCTGAGTTCCGGCGCAACGGTGGCGGTCGACCTCAAGGTCAGCGCCGCCGCGCGCAAGCCCAACCGGACTGAATCGCTGAGTGGAATGTCGTGGGTCAGGCCAAAGATGAGCGTCGCGGTCAAGGCGTCGCCTGCGCCGGTGGTATCCGCAACCCGGACCTTGACCGCCGGGTATTGCCCGCTCTCAAATTCGGTGGCGTAGCACGCGCCACGCTCCGCCTGGGTAACCACAACCATATTGACGCCAAGATAGACCAGCCTTCGCGCGGTTTGCAGCGCGTGGTCAGGATCATGGATCCGGGCGAGATCGTCGCGCCGCTGCGGCTGAGTGCGCTCCAGCGCCTCGAGAATGGCCTCGGCTTCCGACATGTTTGGCGTGATGATATCGATCTGTGACAGGTATGGACCGAGATGCGAGGCACGCTCATCCGAGGTCGGGTCAACGCACACGGGTTTTCCGGCCGCGCGCGCCATCCGCAATACCGTTTCCATTGCGTCAGTGGCCAGATTCATGTCAACCACGACCATGTCGCAAGCCGCGAAGGCGTCGAAGTGTCGCGCGAGATACGCCGAGGTGATATGGCGCATGATCCGCAGATCATCCAGTCCGATGGCCAGGTCGCCGTTTGTGTCCAGCGCGGCCAGGTATACCCCCGTGGCCTCGTCAGGAATCGTGAGAGCGCGGCTCACATCAATCCCCTGGGTCTCGGCATGTCGGAGCAACTCTACCCCGCCCAGGTCGTCACCTACTGCCGTCAGAAGCGCAACGGGCGCGCCAAGCCGGGCAAGATTTTCGGCGATATTCCGCGCAACGCCCCCATGCGATGTGCGAATCGCGGCCGAGTTGGACGAACCCGCGATTGGCGGCTCGAACAGCCGTCCTTTGATGTCCAGATTGGCCGAACCGATGACGAGAATGAAATCACCCATGATTGGCCTGCCCTAGCGCACAGGAGCCAGCTGCCACGCCGCGAAGAGCGCCACACCCAGCACGACCAGAAACTCAATCAGGATCACCGCCGAAATTCGGTCCTGGAAGTGCTGCTGCGCCAAACCCACCACAAGATAGAAGATCGTGAGCAGCAACACACCCGCGCTCCAGTTTGAGATATTCCAGTAGTTCAGTGCCCAGGTCGCTTCGCCGCAGATCAAGGCGGTGACCAGGGCAAAGGCCGCCGCCGAGCGAAGACCGATGATGTGCGGGGCCAGCAGATCGAGGGACAGCCCGGCCGCAACCACCGCCACCAACGTCGCGCTGACGACACTTCGCTCCCGCGCGCTATACAACAGCGTGAACAGGCCAAAGGCAATCGCATAGGTGATGGCGGTGAGCGCAAGGCGGGCCAGGGCGTAACCCCGCGCGCCCGGCGAAAGCCCAACGTACTCGGCATATAACATTACCGCAATCAAGCCGACGCCCAGACAAAGGGTCAGGAGCCAGAGCGGCCAGTTGGGAATCCGGGTGAGCAGGACAGCCAGGGTCAACGCAGCGAAACCCGGGGCGATCCAGAACGGAAACAGAAACGGCACCTCGCCCGAGCGCACCTCAGGATGGGAGCGCAAAAGCCAGTCCGCGCCGGCGCAGGCCAACACCGGCATCAAGACCAACAGTAGCGAGTCGGTCGTCAGGGTGATCGCCAGATCGGAGCCGAGAAATGCCGTCTCGAGCCGGCGCGCGGGGAGCTCCGCGGCGGACAGCGCGATCGGCGCGAGCGCGATCAACGCCGTAACCACGAATATCCTGTTGCGCGCCAGAACGGCGCCGGTCTCGTCAGTGAGCTTTGGGGTTAATGCCACGCGGTCATCTATTATCATCGATCGCATGGCGCACGTCTTTGAATTGATCACAGGCGAATCGCGCGCCCGAAAAGTGGGCGAGTTCCCGAGCATGGCGGCGGCCTCGGCCGCCCTGCCCCAGGGCGCGTACACCACGTTCAGGACCTATCGAGGAAACGAGGTCGTCCTGCTCGAACGCCATTTCGACCGCCTCGAGGAGTCCCTGGGATTGATGGGCCACACCGTGGCCCTTGACCGGCAAGCCGCGCGGCGGTGCATTGCCAGCGCCCGCGCGGAAGCTGGGTTTCCCGAATCACGCTTCCGGCTCACCCTGGCCGGCCCGCCCCCGGGGAAACTGTTTGTCGGCGTGGAAGCCTTCAGCGCGCCTCCGCCCTCTGCCTATGCGAAAGGCGTGCGCTGCGTCACCGTTTACGCCCACCGCAACAACCCGCACGCCAAAAGCACCGAATTCATCATCACCGCCGAGGCCGAGAAGCACCTCCTTCCCCCCGATGTAAATGAAGGGCTGATGGTCGCCGGTGACGGGACCATCCTGGAAGGCTTGAGTAGCAACTTCTTCGCACTCAAGGGCGACACGCTCCACACCGAGGAAAGGCGCGTCCTGGCCGGTCTCACCCGGGCCCTGGTCCTGGAGCTCGCTTCCGCGGCCGGGCTGCGCTTGAGTTTGATTGGCATCCCCGTCGGAGACCTGATCCAGATCGACGAGGCGTTCATTACAAGCGTGAGTCGCGAGATCCTTCCAGTCTGCCGTATCGATGACCAGACAATCGGCACCGGCGCGCCGGGTCCGCGCACGAAGGCGCTCATGGCGGCCTTTGCCGAGGTGGCTACCCGCGAGGCCGAGCCTCTGGATTGACTGCGCCGGCAGCGCTACGGCGCAACGGCGTCTTTGCCGAGGACGATGACGACGTCGGCATTGACTGCCGGGTTGATCTCGCGCCGCGGCTCCGGCGCAGGCTTGATGCCGAGGGCGTCCGATAACGCCAGAATGGTGGCCAATTTGCCGGAGTAGTCGGAGAACGTCGTCCGGGCGTAGTCGAAGCGGCCATCCAGCGAATTGCCAACGTCAACTACATTGAAACCGCGGCCTTCGAGGAGTTGGCGGACCCGGCTCGCAAAACCGACCTGGTCGGTTCCGTTGAGCACGATGATGCGAGCGTTCTCGGCCCGCCAGTCGGTTGAGATCGACGCGGGAGTGCCGCCCGCCTTCTGGATCTCCGCGGCGGAGTTCGCCCCGACCGTGAACATGGCGTTTCTCAGTTTGCGAATCTCGACCTGCACCGGCACTTCGACTTGATAGCCCTCCGGGGTCGTCACGTTTTCGGTATAGTTCTGGTCGATCACCGCTGTTCGGATGTTCTTGCGGTCAATATCCTTGGCCAGCAGAGCAAGTCGCTGGATGAGCTCAAGCGGCATATCCGTCCGAAGCGAGCTCTTCAGCGCCGTCCACAGGTCGTCGGATCCGGCCAACAGGGTGGGAAGCACGCGCGGGTCGCTCACCATCTTCTCCCGGACCGCAAAAATGACCTGCTGTTGCCGCCGGGCGCGGTCAAAGTCGCCGCCAAACGTCGCGCGGGTTCGGGCGTACTTCAAGGCGGTGGCGCCATCCATCGACTTGACTCCCTTGGTCACCGTGAATACCTCCGTCCCATAGCTGGACGTCGGGTACTTTTTGTCGACAATATCCTCGGTGACGTCAATCCGAATCCCGCCAATACGATCGACAAAATCCTCAAATGCGGTGAAGTTCATCCGTACGTAATAGTTAATCGGGACCCCAAGCAGCGCCTCGACCGTTTTCTTCGCGAGCGCTGGCCCGCCGCCGGGGTAGTCGTCCAGATCGCCCTTGTAATTGGCGGTGTTGATCCGATCGCTGCCGTACCCGGGGATAGAAACCCACAAATCGCGCGGCACTGAAAGAATCCCCGACGAGAGCGTTACCGGATCCAAAGTCAGGACCATCATCGTGTCGGTCCGATGGCCCTTCTCGCCGTCCCCGACACGCTGATCGATTCCCAACAACAGCACGTTGATCCGCTCTTTGCCATCCCAGGGTTTTGGCAAGGCGAGCCTGGCCACGCTTGTATCGGTGATGGGCCCGCTGGCCGTGGCCTGAGGGGCCGGCTGCAGGATGTCAATCACCGATGTCACCTGGTTGGCGACGAGATCGCGCGACCATTGGTAGGCGTACGCGCTGGCCGCCACGCTCAGCGCAAACAAACCCAGCATGACCCAGAATCGTTTCAATCGCAACATGCGGCGGGAATATATCACGCGCAAATTGGGAGTATGATTGGGTAATCCCCCCCGGGGGGATTAGGATTTGACGAAGGAGAAATCGCAATTATGAATACCAAGACGTTCAGTGTCCCCAATATCGGCTGCGACGGCTGCGTCCGCACCATCCAGAACGAAGTCAAGGAAGTTGGCGGAGTGCTCGCCGTGAAGGCCGACCTCACGACCAAGCTTGTCACCGTGAGTTGGGACGGCAACACCTCCTGGCAGGTCATCGCAGCCAAACTCGCCGAAATCGACTACCCCGCCGTCGAACTCGCCAACCCGGCGTAACCTGCCAAGATGTCCGACACGACCCTGCGATCCATTGACCTCCCCATCCTGGGGATGACCTGCGCTAACTGCGCGACGACTGTCGAGCGGGCGCTCAAGAAGACCCCCGGAGTGAGCGTCGCCGCCGTCAACTACGCCAATGAGCGCGCTTCGGCGGAGTTTGACCCTGCCCAGGTCTCAGCCGCCCAATTGATCGAGCGTGTTCGGAATGCCGGCTACAACGTCGCGACCGCCAAAGCCGACCTGCCCCTCCTGGGCATGACCTGCGCCAACTGCGCGAATACGATCGAACGCA
>JBKJQK010000523.1:0-2813 GCA_046594095.1 Anaerolineae bacterium
ACATGATCCAGCGTGTCTTTGAGATAAGGCGCTTCGACAATTACCACGCCATCATCCTTCACAAACTCGGCAAAACCGGCCACAATGCCATTCGTGTCAGCGACGTGAGCGAGCACGTTATTCGCATGGACGACGTCGGCCCGCAATCCCCTGGCCGCCAGGTCGCGCGCAAGCCCGGCGCCGAAGAACTCGGTCACGGTGCGCAACCCTTTCTCCTCGGCCACCTTTGCGATATTGAGCGCTGGTTCGATCCCCAGCACGGGCACGCCCGCCCGGTGATAGAACTGAAGTAGATAGCCATCGTTGCTGGCGACCTCGGCCGCCAGACTCGACGCGTTCAATCCGCGCTCACGAATCATCCGGGTTGCGATGGCTTCCGCGTTGCGCACAGCGGTGTCCGAGAAGGACGAGAAATAGACGTAGTCGCGAAACAGAATCTCCGGCGGAACTGTTTCGGTGATCTGGACGAGCGCGCAGCGCGGGCAGAATACGAGGTCCAGCGGATAGCGCGGCTCCGGCTCGCCGAGCTGGGCTTCGGTCAGAAGCGAGTTTGCCAGAGGCGTTCGGCCAAGCGACAAGACGAGCGCAGTCTCGGCGCTCCCACAGCTCCGGCAATGAAAACGCGCGGGCGGCCCGGATGGATGTGTCATTTCAGGAAGTCCCGATACCAGTCGATGGTCGTGACAAGGCTCGCGTCGAGTGAAAACAACGGCGCCCAGCCCAGCACGTCACGCGCCTTCCTGGCGCTGAGGTACTGGTGCCGAATCTCATTTGAGGCCTCGTTGCGAATGTCGGGCTGCAAATTGGAACCCATTGCGGTCAAGATCCGGGTGACGAGTTCCAGCACCGTGACCTGGACTTCATTAGAGAAATTGAAGGCTTCGCCGGCCAGCTCGCGCCGGGATGCGAGTTGCTCCGCGAGCAACATGTAGGCCGCCGCGCCATCCTCCACGTAGAAATAGTCGCGGACAAAATTCCCGTCGCTGCGAATGATGGGCCGCTGGCCACGCAGCGCAGCGCGGATGGTTCCGGGCACGATCCGATTCCAATTCAGATCGCCACCGCCATAGAAATTACCGCAACGCGTGATGGCGACCGGCAACTTGTAGGTCTCGGCGTAAGTGTGCGCGATCAAATCCGCGCAGGACTTGCTCACGTCGTAAGGATGGCGCCCCTGCAGGGGTGTGGTCTCGTCATACGGCAGAACTTCCTGGTCTCCGTAGGCCTTGTCCGAAGAAGCAACCACGATTTGCTTGACCGAAGGGCTGCGCCGGCACGCTTCGAGCAGCGACCACGTGCCCTTGATATTGGCCTCGAAGGTGGATATCGGGTTGCGGTTGGCGATGCCGACGATCGTCTGAGCCGCAAGATGCATGACCGTATCGATCTCGTGCTCGCCAAGCGCCCGCTCCAGCAGAGCCTGATCGGCAATATCGCCGCGCACCACTTTGACCCGCTCGATATTTTTCGAGCGCGCCAACTCGCATTGTGGCACCCAGTCGCGCACAAGGCACACGACATCGGCATTGGCCGCCAGCAGACTCTTGACGAGCCATCCACCTACTAAGCCTGTGGCGCCCGTGACAAAGACCGTGCGATCCCGCCAGAAGCTCTCGGTGACCACTATTCAGGATCCCCCGGCGCCATCCAGGGAGCCTTCCCACTCTGCCACAGCTCTTCCAGAAGTTGCCTCTCGCGCACAGTGTCCATCGGCTGCCAAAAACCATCGTGACGATATGCCATCAATTCGCCTTCAGCCGCCAAACGCTCCATGGGACCACGCTCCCACAGCGTGTCATCGCCTTCCACGTAATCCAGGACACGACGATTGAGGACAAAGAACCCACCGTTGATCCAACCCTCGCCAGTTTGCGGCTTTTCGGTGAACTGGGCGATTCGATCTCCGTCAAATATAAGTCCCCCAAACCGCGCCGGTGGGCGGACCGCCGTAACTGTCGCGAGCTTGCCATGGGCGTTATGAAAGGCGACCAGCTTTCGAATGTTGACATTCGAGAGGCCGTCGCCGTAAGTCATCAAGAACGTATCCTCCGTCAGCCAGCTCCGAAGGCGGCTCAAACGGCCCCCGGTCATCGTGTGCAGCCCGGTCTCAGCCAGATGGACCACCCAGTCATCGCGTTGACTTTCGCTGGCGGCGAAGCTACCGTCCTTAAGCGACACAGTGATGTCGCTGTTTAACATGTAGTAATTCAGGAAATAGCTCTTGATCTGATCGCCCTTATAGCCCAGTGCGATGACAAATTCCTTGAATCCGTATCTCGCGTAACACTGCATGATGTGGGCGAGTATCGGCTTGCCTCCGATTTCCACCATAGGCTTGGGGCGCACCACGGTCTCTTCGGCCAGTCGGGTACCCAGACCGCCCGCAAGAATCACCACTTTCATGCAGATTATTGTACTGCGTCACCCACGGGCGGCCAGTAACGGGGACCGTTCCAAACTAAAAGTGGACCCATCCTTCTTGTGGCAGCGGGCTGATCTCAAACGAACCGGGACTGGCCAAACTTTATCCGGATTCTCTGGACGGAAAGTATCCGTGCCTCCTGCAGAAGCCCGCCGGTAGATTCCTGAGACGAGACTGCCACGACCAGCACCGAAAGGCCAAAACAATACATCCACATCACCGGGGTCTGCCGGGCTAAACGCTCGCGTTTGGGGCGGCGTCGGAAGCGGGGCAAAAGGCGGTTCGACCGGGCTGCTGAGAATATGGCTGGCGCGGACTTGCGATAGTGTCCATCCGAGTCATTCAAATCAACGTGAAGTGCGGGAACGGCACGATAAACCGTCCGCCGTCG
>JBKJQK010000535.1:0-4901 GCA_046594095.1 Anaerolineae bacterium
AGTAGATGACCTGGGTATCGCTGTCGCGCGGGAGGCCCATCACCTTGCCCTGGTACTTGAAGATCTCCAGCAGGCCGGGGTAGAAGTCCGAGGTGTCGAACTTGTCGCGCGCAATCAGGTCGTCCAGCGCCATGAGCTGGCCCTTGGCGGCGTAGACGGGGATGGAGTTGAGGAACATCACATCGGGGGAGGCCCCGCCCGCCCACTGAGCCTGCAGTTTATCGAAGTAGGTTTCGAATGGCTCGAACTGGGTCTTGACCTTGATGTCCGGGTTCTTGGCCACGAAGGACTCGATGACCTTGTTGTTCAGGGCCACCTCCGATTCGTCGCCCCAGAACGACCAGGTAATCTCGGTCACTTTGGCCGGCGCCGCGGTGGCGGCGGGCTTCGGCGCGTCGGTGGGCTTGGCCGGCACGGCGGTGGGAGCCGCGCCCGAGCAGGCCGCAATCAGTACCGCGGTTGGAATTAATGCGATCAGGGACTTTGATTTCATTTTCACTCCTCCATTGAAGACGCGCCCCCGCCGGAGGCGAGAGCAGCACCAGGAAACTAGCAATACTATGCGGGAATCGCCCAATGCTGTCAAGCGAGATCAGACCAGAGCGGTTTTCGGCCCTCGGGCGCGATTGCGCGAAACGCCGCCGCGCGCATAATGCGCATCCATGAAAACCATACTGGTCGTTCTTGCCCATCCTGATGATGAGACCTTTGGGCCGGGTGGCACGCTTGCGAAGCTGGCCCGGGAGTGTGTGGCCGTCCACATCGCCTGCGGTACGCGGGGCGAGAGCGGAACCGTATCGCCCGAGAAACTGAGCGGGTACCGCGATTCGGGCGAGTTACGGACGGCCGAGCTGATGTGCGCGGCCAAAACGCTGGGCGTCACGTCCGTCCACTTTCTCGGTTTTCGCGATTCGGGGATGGCGGGTTCGAGCGACAACGCCCACCCGGATTCGCTTCACTCGGCCTCGCCCGATGAGGTGGCGCGCCGGATCATTGCCTTCATCACGGAGTTCCGTCCTGATGCCATCCTCACCCATGACCAGTTCGGCAACTATGGCCACCCGGATCATGTCGTTCTGCATCGTGGCGTGCTGGAGGCTTACGAGCGGCTTTGGGGTGTCCGCATCAAACTTGACCGTTGGACCGACAGTCGCGGGCGCGTCGTCGCAGTCGACCCGCTGGAGACCGCTTCCCGGCCCGATTTCGATCCCCCGAAGTTGTATCTCACAACGATGCCCAAGGACCGGGTGAAGCTCGGGGTGAAGCTCATGCCCTTGATCGGGCAGGATCCGCGACAGTACGGGCGCAATCGGGACATCGATCTGGTCCGTCAATCGACCTGGGATGTGCCGATCACGACGCGCGTCGACGCGCGGGCGTTCTTCCGCCTCAAACAAATCGCGGTGGCCTGCCACGCCAGCCAGCTTGCGCCGATGACCGCCCAGAACCGTTTTGTGCGCTGGCTATTTCGGCGCAATCAGGGTGTCGAGTTCTTCTCGCGTGTGTATCCCCCGTTCACGCCTGGCGAACCGGTTGAACGGGCCCTGCTCTGACTATTGCTCAATTGCCATCACTTCGCCGCTCATCTCATCCATCAGGATGATGTTGGGCTCTGTGCCGGGCAGAATCCCGCCCAGGAGTCGCTGTCCGAGGGCATGCGCGGGATTAAAGCTGGCCATTCGCAACGCGTCAATGAACTCCAGTACGGCAAAATCGCGCGCGTTTAGGATCGCGCGGTTCATGGTCAGCGCGCTGCCGGCCAGAGTGCCATCGGGCAGGGTGGCCAGCCCATGGCGCACCGTCACATCACGGCCAAATAGCTTAAACCCGCCGTCCGGCATGCCCGCCGCGGCAATGCCGTCGGTGACCAGAATCACCTGCTCGGTGGTCTTGGCCCGCACGAGTGTCTTGACCGCGGCGGGGTGGACGTGCAAGCCGTCGCAGATCAGCATGGCCGGGACATTGGAGACCAGCACCGCGCCGGCCGTGCCCGGCTCGCGATGACGCAGGGGCGTCATTGCATTGAACATGTGGGTGACGATGTTGAACGGGCCGTTCGGCTCGAGGGCCTGATCGGCGGTCTCATAGTCGGCGCTGGTATGGCCAATGCTGGCCAGAATCCCGTGGCCACGAATGAGCTGGGCGACGGCCCGCGACTGGGAAAAATTTGGGGCGAGGGTGACCAGCTTGATGTGGCCGTGGGCGGCGGTGAGCCAGGCCCGCATGTCGTCGAGGTTGGGAGCGATAAGCGTTTCAGCCGGGAAGGCGCCTTTGTATTCCGGGTCAAGCCCCGGGCCTTCGAGATGGATGCCCAGGCAGACTGCCGCGCGCGGATCGCGGCGCAGGGCCAGCGCCTCAACAGCATCCGCCAGCGCGGCCAGAATCCCCCTCATTTCGGTCGCGTTACCGGAAACTGACATGGGCGGCGAAATCAGGAAACCCCGCACACCATACGTGGCGACATTCTGCGCGATCCACAGAAGCTCATCCGCAAAGGACTGGGGCTTGGAAAGTTGTGCGCCATGGCACCCATACACATGCAAATCGATGAGCCCCGGGCAAATTGCCCGCCCGCCGGCGTCGACCACCTGGGCCTTGGGCGGCACCGCCATCGCGCTGCGCCCGCCAACCGCGATGACGCGCCCATCCTCGATCAGCACCGAACCGTTTTGGATGCGCTGGCGCGGCGTGTAAACCGTGCCATTTGTAAATAGTTGCAGCATGTCAGTTCTCCTCCAGCAGACTGCGGGCGATGGATACCGCGCCCGCGACCGGCTCACGCGCCTCGCCGATGGGAGCGAAGGTCATTCCTGCGTCATTCAAAGCGTCCAGCAGCGCGTCTCGCAAGCCGCCCGCGCCCAGCATCAGGCCGCCCGCGAGCGCGAGCGGCGTGCCAGACGCGCCGAAGCCGAGCGCCCGCGCGACAGCCTGAACGATGCCGGCCAGAGACGCTCCGGCGGTTCGCACGATCCGCGCCGCAACCGTGTCCCCAGAGGCCGCCGCGGCTGTTACCAGCGGCGCGAGCGCCGCCAGATCGACCGGGCGCAAACCCGACTGATACACCTTCGGGACCAGGCCCGCCGGCTCGGTCAGATCCCAGAACGCGAGAATATCCGCCAGCAACCGTGTCGGCGCGCCCCGCCCGTCGGCAGCCTGCGAGGCGGCCCGGAGCGCCTCCCGGGCTAAATCGTAGCCGCTGCCTTCATCGCCAAAGCGATACCCCCAGCCGCCGGCCCGCGCGGCGCGGCCGTCCTGGGAGCGGCCCAGGCCAATTGAGCCCGTGCCGGCGATGAGGGCCACCCCCCAGCGGCCGGGCGTTCCGGCGGCGAGGACCAGCTCCACATCATTCACCACCTCGACCCTGGGCGCGAGGGCGGCTCGCCCCCAGCTCAGCATTACTTCGCGCTCAGCCGCCCGATCGACGCCGCTCAGGCCCATACACGCGGCGGCGAACTCACTGCCGCCTTCGCGCAACCCGGCCGCCTTGAGCGCGGCCCGGGTGGCATCCAGGATGGCGCGTTGGGCGCCTTCGAAGCCATTGGCGCTGATGCCGGACGGCCCGGCCTCGCCCGTAGCGAGTATTTCTCCGGCGCGGGTTGCGATCCGGGCGCGGGTGTGGCTTCCGCCTCCGTCAATGCCAAGTAGGAAGTGGGTCATGCCTGGTTTTTTGGGGCCGTGCCATCGACGCATTCGGCGACGACCCGGGAGAACGCGACCCGGAAATCGGTGAGCGTGTCTGGGGCGCTGCGGCCATAGTACACGTGATTGGTCAGGCAGGCCAGGGTGAGTTCGCGGCTCGGATCGATCCACAACGCGGTGCCGGTGAAGCCGAGGTGACCAAAGGTTGCGCGGCTGAGCGGGTGACTGGCCGCCCGCTCGAGCGGCGACCACAGCGCGAAGCCCAGCCCGCGCCGGACCGCGCCGTCCTCGGCCTGCAGGCGGGTCATTTCGGCCAGGGTCGCAGCGCGTAGGATTGGCCTGGGTGTCGAACCCGCCAGCGCGCCGCGCAGATGTTCACCAAATGCGCACACATCCCGCGATGTGGCAAAAATGCCGGCGTGCCCGGTGACCCCGCCGAAGGAGAAGCAGTTCTCATCGTGGACGGACCCGCGCATGCGTGAAGCCTGATGGGCATAGAACTCGGTGGGGGCGCAATTCTCCGGCGGAATCGGGCCGTAGCCGGCGCTGAGAGCGAGCGGGCCGGTGACGCGCTCAGCGACGACCTGATCGAGCGTGCGCCCGGTGATGGCCTCAACCGCAAAACCAATCAGGATCAGGCCGACATCGCTATAGACGACCCGCGTGCCGGTGGGGTAGGCGAAGAGCGACTCAAGCGCCATCCGGCGCATCTCGACTCGCCGGGCAGCCAGGACCGATTCGTCGGCGACGACGCGCCAAAGATGCTTGTCGAGTTTCTCAACCGGCTCCACGTTTTCGAGCGTTTTGCGCCAGAAGGGCAGCCAGGCCGGCAACCCGGAGTTGTGGGCCAGCAGATTGCGGAAGGTGACCGCGCCGGCGTCAGTCGCCGGCCCGCCCGGTGGCACGACTTCAATGAGACCGCCTGGCCGAAGCGGATCGGGATAGGGCGCGATTGGGCGCAAGCCGGAGAAAGCAGGCAGGACCTCGCGCACGGGCGTATCAACGCGAACCCGGCCCTCGTCGACCAGCGACATGAAGGCGGCGACACAAAAAAGTTTCGAGACCGAGGCGAGGTCGAAGCGTGTATCGGCGTTCGTGGGCGGCCCGCCCGCTTCGGGGTCGAGCAGTCCAAAGGCCCGGTCATAGACCACCTCGCCGCGGACGCGCAGGGTCACCTGTGCGGCCGGGAAGACCACGCCCGAACACGCCTGCATCAGGGAGTCCAGTGCGTTAAAGCGCATACGGCTACGTGTAGTCGGCCA
>JBKJQK010000014.1:0-15900 GCA_046594095.1 Anaerolineae bacterium
GGGGCCCGGGTCGGCGTCCCGCGGATCCTCGACCTGCTTGTGCGCCACGAGATCCGAGCGACCTTCTTCATCCCCGGACACACCGTTGACTCCTTTCCCGAGCCGGTCGAGGCGATCCTCAAAGCCGGTCACGAGATCGCCCACCACTCGTACGCCCATATCGACCCTGCCGAGCAAACGCCTGAGGAAGAGCGCGCCGACATGGTGCGCGCGCTGGCCAGCCTGGCCCGCATGGGTGTCAAGCCACTCGGCTTCCGCTCGCCCTCGGCAAGTTTCTCAAACGCGACGCTGGGGCTACTCGAGGCGTACGGCTTCCTCTACGACTCGAGCCTGATGGCCGATGACTTCCGGCCCTATCACCCGCGTCTGGGCGACCAGGTCACCCAAACATCGCCGCTGATCAAGGGCGTCGAAGCGCGCCTGTGGGAGATGCCGATCTCGTTCGAGTTCGATGACTGGGTTCACTTTCAGTTCAACTTCGATCCGTATCGTAATGGCACGTCCGCGCCGAGCAAGGTGCTGGAGATCTGGCAGGCCGAGCTGGATTGGATGCATGCCAATCTCGCGGGTGGAATCCTGACCATCGCCATGCACCCCCAGGTGGTTGGGCGGGGGAGCCGAATCGCGATGCTCGAGCGCTTCATCCAGCATTGCCGGGCCGCCGGCGATATCGCCTTCAAGCGCTTGGGCGATGTCGCGGCGGGATTGGGCCAGGGCGAAACGCGCGATCTGGGTGGCGTCGCCTCCTCGGGGGAATAATTTGCTAGCGACCTGAGGCCATTTGACACGTGGTGGCTTTGGACTACCATCGTCCGTATTCGCATGCTTGCTGCCGGTCATCCTGGCTAACTTCGCTGTTCACTATTTTGGCATGCGTCAACGGCGCGGGTCGCATGGCCTGCGTGTTGCCATCGGCGCGAACGAATCCGCGAGGGCATTCGGCGCGCACGGGCTTGGAGCCACGGGCCTGCCCAGGTTGGGTGGCGGTCGCCGCGGCGATTCTTGGGGCGCGTTCGTCCAGCTTCGTCTCACGATGAGGCCACTGATCGGTGTTGGTCAGCGCCAGTTCGTCCGGACTTGCGACGGTAGAGGTTGACGAGATGATTGTGAAAGAAAACGCTTCCTCCCGGCGGTCGCCCCGCAAGGGCAGCCCGGCCCGCGCCACAACTCAGACCGCGCGAAAGCGAACGGAGGCGGCAAGCCCGCACCCGGAATCAAATGTTATGGCCGCTTCGGTGGCCCCGGAGTTTGAGCGCTTCGTCAACGAGGAACGCCGTGCCAGGCGGCTGTCTGCCCCGTCCGGGCGATTGACCGAGGGCAAACTTATCCGCCCCATCGTGGTCGTCCAGGGGCGCGCGCCGGAACTCCTGCGCGTCGCCGCGCGCCGCGCGTCGGGACTGACCTATCCATCCAAACATGCCGAGGTCGTCTGGGCGCAAGGCGAAAGCGAACTTGCGGTGAACCTGCTCGATCTTGACGTCAAGCTCTCGGCCGGCCTCATTCGAGTGCTCATTCCGGTGCGCTGCGACCAGACGGGCCTGGCGACGATCGAAGTCGTCTTTGCCGTTGGCGCGCCTGGCGCACCGGCCGGTCTCTACGCTTCCGCCTTTAGGCGTCCCATTGGCCCGCCCCTTATCGTCGACGGCTGGGGGGAGGCGCTCGTGGCCTTTGCCTGGCAGTGCGTCCTGGGGATGATTACCGGCGTCGCGGGTGCGACTGGCAAGGATGCGCGGGGGAATGTCCTCGTCCCGGTCGAGATGACGGCATCGGACAAAGGGATCGAGATCGTGCCGATGGCCCGGCATCGATTCGCCGGCGGGAGCGGGCTTGGCGCCGCGAAGACGAGAGGTGGGCAATGACCGTTGCAGCCAACGACCTGGGCGTCCTGGGCAATCTCGCCATCGCGCTTGGAATCTTCACGCCTTCGGGCGATTCCAATCCAGCCTGGTTTGGCGATCCAGAGGCGTCGCTCAAAGAGATGCTGGCGAATGACAGTCAGCGCGACGCGTTGATCGCCTTTGTCGATGAGGCCATGGGCGGGGCCGACCGAACCACCGATCCGACCGGCGTTGTGTGGCTTCCGATCGTCCACATTGAAGACCCTGATCTCACGGTCGCCATCACGATCGATGACGCCCAGCCCGACGGGATTCATATCGGCATCGGCGTTTCGATCCGCACAACCAATCCTGAGTCGAACAGTTCGCTGGCAATCCCGCTCTTTCGCGCCAAGAAAGACGGCGGGCCGAACGTGTCTGTTCCGTTCCTGCTTGGCTCTCCCGGCGGGCGCATTCGGATCGCGACCGCGATTACGATCGACGCCACAGTGCCCGTTCCCGGTGTGGCGCGCCTGGGCGAAGTTGGGATCGATTTCGACATTCCCACGTCTCCGTCGGATCCGAGAAACGCGGTTTTCGGTCTGAGCCTGAACGGGTTCCAGCTCCCGGGCGCGGCGAGCCCGCGTGACATCCGAATCGCCGCCGACGGGTTGGACGCGCTCGACGACGCATTGCTCGACCTCATCCTTTCGCTGGTGAAGGCCCAGGCCGACACCGCTCCGGCCGGATCGCTCATCGCCGCGGTCGGCGGGCTTCTGGGCCTCAAGAGCGGCGATGCCATCCCCGACTTCCCGATCACGCAGCTTGCTACGCAGGGGGTGGGCGCGATCGCCGCCTGGCTGCACGGCGTTATCACCACCCCGGCCAGCCGCGACGACTGGATGGGCTATCTTGCCAGCCTACTGGGCGGCGCTCACGTCGGCGACAGCGTTTCGTTCGATCTCGGCGGGAACGCCGACCTGACGATCGGCATGCGGGTCGACACCGGCCCTACCGGAAATGCCCGCCTCACCCCGACCTTCGGGATCGAGCTTGGCAATGCCACCGCCCGGATCGAGGCGCGCGCCGACCTCTTTCGGATCGATCTCGTCAGCGGCGCCGCGATCGCCCTGCCGCAATTCGGTGTCTGGGCGGCTGCCGGGCGACCGGGCGCGGGGAATCGGATCCTCGACGTCTCAAATCCGACCATCGCCCGGGCCGACACGCTGCGGGTGGGATTCGCCCTCGACCCCCAGCGCCGACTCACCTTTGTGCTGGCCGCCGACGGCGTAACGCTCGGCGCTCACAACTACGCCACCCTCGACCTCACCTCGCCCGACGCCGTGATGGACGCGATCGGGAATACCGTTGGCGATGTGGCCACACAGCTCCTCGCAAGTTGCGGCGGAGCTCTGGGCATCGTCCGGCTGCTGACCGGGCTCGATGCGCCTGCCGGCGTCGCGGTAACGACCCTGCCGGCCTTGATGTCCGATCCGGTCGGCGCGTTGAGCGGCTACTGGCGCAGCCTCATCACCGCACCCGCCGGCGCGATGACCACCGTGCTCGCCGGGGTCCGCAACGCGCTCGCCGACGCGAGCGCGGCGAACCTGGCGATCCATGGGACGGGCACCGCGCTTGACCCGTGGCGCTTCACTTTGATCGATCCGCTCCAGCTCGAGGTGGTGGCGAACGGGAATGTCGTGACGGTAAACCTTGCCGCCACGACCAGCGTCGATACGCTTGGCCAGCGTTGCACCGTGGTGGAGACGCGCCTGGCGGCGACGCTTGCCCGGATCGACCTGCTCGCGCGCACAGGGAGCCTGCTCCCGGGTATCGAGGGCAGCTTGTCCGCGCGCGAGCGGGGGGTCAACCCGCCGCGGGTGATTCTGCCGCTTGGCGGGGCGACCCTCACCGCCAGCGGGGTCGGCTTGCGGCTTGGTTGGACACCCGCCAGCGGACTCGTCGCGAGCATTGACGCGCCAAATCTGGCCCTTGACATCGGCGGCGCACGTCTGCCGATAGCCCTGCCGGTGATCGCCGCCGACGGCACTGTCACACTTCCGGCCGCCGCGTGGGACGGCGTCGAAGCCCTTGTCGGCTATCTCGGCGCATTGGTGGGCGGCTTCCTCGGCGATGTCGTCGATGCCCTCGGTTGGACAACAGACACGTTTGGCGCAGGGGGCTTGCCTTCGATTGGAGCCCGTTTGCGCCTCGCCGACATGGCTGCCGATCCGCAAACGGCGCTGGGAAACTGGCTCCCGCGCATGCTGCTGAGCGAGGCGGGGCCGCGAGCCCTATCGATTCTTGCCGATCTCTTTCGAGGCTCCGGCCACAACCGCGGATTTATTGAAGGGACGGGGCATCCGGACGATCCGTATCGCCTGGCGATTAGCGACAGCCTGCCGAACTTCGCGGTCTGGTTTCCGCCAGCAGGCCTGGAAAGGCGGGTCGTGGCCGCGCCGGAAGCGTTGCAGCGCTGGCGCCCGGGCGACCCTGGTTTTTCGCCGGAGGCGCTGGCTGCCTGTCTCAACGCTGAAGGAACCGTCGCAACCGATGTGCGCAGCCTGATCGACGGGCGCGATCTTGCCGGCGGGCTGGCCGCGATTGCCCAACGCTGGACCGGCGGCGACGGCCGTATTGTTCCGCCGTTGGCCGGCCCGGCCGGCGTGTTCGTCAATCGCTCGGGCGTCGCGGCCGGGCAATTGATCGGCGTTCTCGATATCGAGGACCTCACCGGCCGAGTTCCGACCACGACGATCTACGTCGGGCTCGGCGCGGACGCCTGGCCGCAGGCGCCGGCCGGCCGGCGAGTCGATCTGACCGCGGCCGGGCTCGACGCGACGATGTTTGCCGCGCCGACGGCGGCAACGGGTGATTGGTTCGTTGCGTTGGGCAGCCGGGCCGACTGCCGCCCCGTCGGGAGCGCCACCGATGGCACGCCCGAGCAGGCGGCGCGCCTCGCGCGCGTGTTCGACGCCCTGGCAGCCGTAAGTGCCGACATTGCCGTCGTCGCCGTGGCGGGAGCCGGGCACGCGGCCCGCCTCGGCGCCCAGGTCCAGGCCGCCGTCACCGATCTCATCACGCTGGGAACGCCGCTTAGCTCGATCTCGCTGACGGCGATCAGCACCCAACCGACCGCCGATGCGCTGCGGCTCCTGAATCGCTTGCTGCCTTCCGCGGCCGTCGCTGACTTGGCCGATCCAGACGCGGAGGGCGAGGATGCCGACCTCGCGCTTGGCCGGGCGTTGGTCGCGTCGATGATGGAGCTGGCAGGCCGGGCCGACCCGTCCGCGGATCTGCGACCGCCGGCCGTTCCGCCGGCCGCGCCGCGGGCCGGGCTTGCCATCAATGCTGTTTTCGGCGTTGTTTCGGAGAGCCAGATCAGCCGGGCGATGACGGCCATCGTCGCCGCCGGACTCGCCGAACGCGCCCGCATTCGCGCAGCGACCCCGCTGCCGGCCGCGACTGGCGTTCACGCCGGCGCGCGTTTTGCGCTCCCCCCAACCGCCAGTGGCGCGCTGTCCGTGAGCGGCGACGCGTTGCTGACCCTCTTCGCGTACGACAACGCGACTGGCGTCGACACGACCCGCCATCTGCGCGTTAGGCTGCGGGTCGCTGACCGTCTTGGCTGGTTAAGCGCCACGCCCGACCTTGAATTGCGTATGCTCAGCGCAGATATCTCGGTTCCGTTGGACGGAATCGGGCATGGCTCGGCGACGGTCACGCTCCATGACGCGCGGGTGTTCGGACAATCGTGGGAACGCCTTACCCTGGGCGATGGCCCTGGATGTGTGCCAGTCCTCCCCGAGGCGCGCGTGCTTTTGGCTGCCGCCGTCCAGCGCATCAGCGCCGACGCGGCTGGGACGGCATCGGTCGCGCTCGCGCAACTCCTTGCCGCGCTTGGTCTCGTCGCCGCGAACGGTGGCGTCGTTGGCGACGCGGTTGACCAGTTGATCCACGATCCGGGCGGGTTGGTCCGCCAGCGGATGACGGCGGCTCAGGCCGGAATTTCGAGCGCCCTCGCTGCGCTGCTCGGACCACTCTCGGCGACGGTCGATCTGGCGGCACGCTCGATTCATCTGACCGGCGGGAGCGACGCGAGCGGCCGGTTTGGCTGGCATGCGGACATCACGGTCTCGCCCGCTGGCATCACCGGCCAATTGCGGTTTGGCGCCACTACGCCTTCGCAGCCGGCCGGCGGGATGAACGCAATCATTGACTTGAATCCGCTGACCGTGACCCTGCTATGGCATCAGCCGGGGGGCGCGACCGAGACCGTGGCGCTTTGGCCGAACCCGGAAGCGGCTCCGCTGGCGCGCATACTGGCAAAGGCCGCGCCGAGCCTGGGCGCGCACGTCGCCGTTGAGTTGATGCGTCGCGCCGACGACATGGCCCGGCCGGTCATTGACGCCGCGCTAGACGCATTGGGTCTGCTTGCCGGCGCGGCCGGCGACGCGGATCGCGCGATCCGCCCCCTGGCCGGGCTGCTCGCGGATCCGGCGGGCTGGCTGCGCAGCGCCGACTCGCTCGCGGCAAATCCCGGGAAAATTCAGGGGCTCTTTGACGCGTTGCGGCCCTTGCTTGGGGTGGCGGGCGCGCCGGGTTCGCCGGTCACGCTTGCTAACGGCGTCGCGCTTTCGGTGACCGCCGATGGGCCCGGCGCGCGCCTGGCGCTCGACGTGGATCCCACGGCCTGGGCGGCGCCCGGTGGTATCGCCGGGCGGCTAGCCGCGGGGCTCGGGTTAACGCTGAGCGTCGGCCCCTCGGGCCCGCCTGCGTTTGGGCTTGATGCGCATATCGGTCTGCCCGGCGCTGCCGCCGGGCGGCGGGCCGCACACCTCGCGCTCAGCGCCAGCGGCGTCCAGCTCTTCCTGCGCCCAACGAGCGGAAGCGATATCTCGCTTGTGCCCTTCGCCGGACTTGGCGCTTTGGCGGCGGCGGCCGAGGCCGCGCTCCCCTTCCTGCTGGATCAGCTTGCGGATATACCGGGAACGGTGGGCAATCTCGTCGGAACGGCGGGCGACGCGCTTGCGCTTCGCTCAGGGAATCCAAAGCGATTCGACGGCGCCGCGCTGCATGCCTGGGCGCTCAACCCCGCCGGCGCGCTCACGGCGGCCGTTCCATCGATCATCTCGACCGGGCTCGCGACGGTCGCGCCGTTGCTGGACGCCTTTGTTCCCGCGGCGGTCACGGTGAACGCCACGGCGAATACGCTTACCGTCGCGATGAGCGGGGTCTCGCTATCCTGGAATCCGGCCGCCGGGACGGTCGCGCTTGCTGGCGATGGGATTTCCGTCCCCGGGATCGACCGGATGTCCTTCAACCTCACCCTCAGCGCTGGCGGGATCGACGAATTGGGCGTCACGGCCGGGCCGGCGATCATCGTGGCGGGGGATGTGACGCTTCGTCCGTTTATCAGCGTGGCCGCGGGAAATGCCCTCGCGGGAGGGCCCCGGATCGCGATCGGCATGGCGGTCGACAGCACCCACCGCTTCGCCGCGCGCTGGCTCATCGCCGCTGGCCAGCTTGATCTCGTCGCCAGCGACGGCGCGATTACGAGCGCGAGTGACACCAGCGATCCGCTCCGGGTCGCCCTGCGCCTTGTGGAGGTTATCGCCGACCTGGCGGCCGCGGTGGCGATGGCCCAGCAGCCGGTGCGCGATCTGCTCGACCTGGCGGTCGGCGCAACGACGGTGCGCAACCTTTTGCGGGGAGTCTTGCTGGCGGATGTGGACAATCCGAACGCGCTGATCAACGGCCTGTTCGATCCGGCAACGATTCTGACCCGAATTCACACGCTGTTCGGCAACATCGCCGGCGCGGGGATGTCGATCACGGTCGACCAACTTACCATTGCATTCACCAAAGTTGGCGGGATCATCGGCATTCAAGTTGGACTGACCAGCCGGTTTGAGCTGTTGAACAGCGACATCATGCTCTGGCTCGAGAACGACGACTCCTGGATTGACGGAAATCCGGCCGGAAGCGGGGGACTCTTTGTCGGCTTTCTGCCCGATACGCTGCCCTTGCAGTTCACGCCCAGCCTGACGGTGAACGGCGTGGGGCTGCGGATCGGCAAGAGTTCCGGGCCGTTGCTCGACTTCGGGATCACCCTCGAGACGATCGCCCTGCACGCCTATGCTGAAATCACCGCTGCGGGCGCGGTCGGGGGCGGCGTGCAACTCCAATTCTCCAACCTCGCCGTTTCCGCGGCCGGGGCCGGGGGAGACAACGGCATCGCGCAAGGAATCATGAGCGATACCGGGCCGACGCCGCCCCAACCCGCGTTTTCGCCGTCGCTGGCGATTCAGAAGCACGGCAACAATCCGGTCTCGGTCACGCTCCGCGCGGGCGACGGCGATGGCCCGTGGTGGATGGCCATCCAGCGCGGCTTCGGACCGTTGTACATCGAACAGATTGGATTTGGCGCCACCATGCCGCACGGCACAGTTGAGCGCATCTCGCTTCTGTTTGACGCTTCCGTCTCAATGTTCGGGCTGACCTGCGCGGTCGACGATCTGCAGATCACCTACATCGTCGCCAACGGGGATTTCTTCAACCTCAACAACTGGGCCATCGACCTCGGCGGGCTGGCCGTTTCCGCCAATATGGCGGGCGTCTCTATCGCCGGCGGGCTGCTCAAGCAAACCACCGACAAGGGGATCGAGTATCTCGGGATGCTCCTGGGGCGCTTTGGCGTCTACGGCATCACGATTTATGGCGGCTATGGCGAGGGCGAGCAGAACGGTCAGAAGTTCACCGCTTTCTTCGCCGTCGGCGCCATCGTCGGCCCGATCGGCGGTCCGCCGGCGTTCTTCCTCACCGGGATTGGGGGCGGCTTTGGGATCAACCGGCGCCTGATCGTGCCGACCGACCTGTCGCGTTTCGGCGACTACCCGCTGATTCAGGCCCTCGATGTCGCCGCGGCGCCGCAGAATCCAATGGACCAATTGCGGGCGCTCGGCGATTACTTCCCGATGGAGAAGGGAATGTTCTGGTTTGCGGCCGGGCTCTCGTTCACCAGCTTCGTGCTGATCGACGGGATCGCCGTCGTGGCCGTGCAGCTTGGCGATGGTCTGGACATCAGCCTGCTCGGCCTGGCCCGGATGGCGCTACCGCGCCCGCAGGTCGCGCTTGTCTCGATCGAGATTGCCCTGCTTGTCCGCTTCTCCAGCTCCGAGGGCGTGCTGTGGGTGCAGGGCCAACTGACCGACAACTCGTGGCTGCTGTATCCCGATGTCAGGCTGACCGGCGGTTTCGCCTACGTCATGTGGTTCAAGGGTGAGCATCACGGTGAGTTTGTTCTTACGTTGGGCGGTTACCATCCCGACTTTCATCGTGACGGGTATCCGCAGGTGCCCCGTTTGGGATTGCGCTGGAGCATCGGCGACTACATCGTGATCAAAGCCGGGAGCTACTTCGCGCTGACATCCGAGGCGCTCATGGCCGGCGGCGACTTTGAAGCGTCGGCCCATTTCGGCCCAGCCTGGGCCGAGGTGAAGTTTGGCGCCCACGGTATCGTCTACTTCGATCCGTTCCACTATCACGTCAACGCCTACGCCCGCATCTCCGCCGGCGTCACAATCGACACCTATATCTTCGGCGAGGTCACGATCTCGATCAGCATCGGGGCGCGGATCGATGTCACCGGCCCGGACTTCCACGGGAGCGCGACGTTCGAGATCGGCCCGATCGAGCTCACCGTCGAATTTGGCGGCTCCGACAAGGCCCAGAAACAAACGATCAGCGCGGCGGCCTTCACCGAGAAATATCTCAAGGCGGGCAATGGCGCCCCGATCGTGCATGCGCTCATGACCTCGTTTGGCGCGCAGCCGGCCAAGGGCGAGGACGCCACCCCCGACGGCTCCGCCGCCAAGCCGTTCGTCGTCGTCGTCGAATTCGGGCTTACCTTCACCAGCATGGTTCCCGCCTCGCGGGTCATCCGCGTCAACGCGCCGGCAAATGCGACGACCTCGCATGCGCCGAGCCGTGCGCTCGGCGTCGCTCCGATGGGCGCCAGCAACATGCAACCGGCCATCACGCTGACGTGGAAGCGCGCGGGGGCCGTTCAGGCGTTCCCGTTCGCGGTCACGCCGCGTACGTTTGGGAGCTTCCCCATTGGTATCTGGGGGCTTCCGCAGGATTCGAATAACCCCAAGATTCCGAAGGGCGAGACGATCGACGCGTTAAACGAGCTTGATCTTGCGGCGCGGGCCGTAGAATCGGCGCCGGGGCCCGAAATTCCGTACTTCCAGGTGGAGATTGGGAAGCGCAAGCCCCTTCCGTTTTCGCGCCGGGCCGTCGACATCGCGACGGTGAAGAGCCAGGCAGCGGCGGTCGAGGCCCTGATCAACGAACCTGTCTCGGTCAAGGCCGCGTTTGCCGCGGCGAGGAGCTTCCTCAGCGCATCGGCGTCTCCCACCGCGCTTGCGTCATTGCGCGGCGAGCGGCAGTCGCCGCCGCTGCTTGGCGCGCTCGCTGAGCGGCTGCAGGGCGATCCGGCGACGGTTGTGCCCGGGATCGGCGCGAAGCCGGCGGGCAAGGTCTACGATCACTTTGTTGATGCGCCGGTGGCGGTTGGGATGCTATCGGCCGCGAGTATGGACATTCGCGGCGCGCCGGCGGCGCGCACAACGGTCAAGGATTCGGCGGGCGCTTGGCGGACGGCTCCGCCAACCCTGGCTTCGGTTGAGGCGAAGCGCAGCCGCTCGATCGCTGCGCGGCTCGTCCTCGCTGAACTTGAAGCGGTGAGCTCCGGGCGGCGCGGCACGCTGATCGCCAATATCGAAGCGCCACCGTCCGCCATCGCCCACGCCGCGCCGGCCATCGTCGCGCGGACGGGCGCGTCGGGTCAGGATCTGCTTCAGAATTTCGGCAAAGCGTTATCGTCCAAACAACGCGGGCTTCGCGAAGGCGCCGGGGCCGCGCTTGCGCCCGGCCAGGTCGCGGTCCTCAAGCTGCCGAACGCGCGCGCCGACGCCGCGCTCGAGGGCGAACGGCCGCGACTCGGGGTTTCTGGGTTGCCTGCTCGCGTTGTGCTACTTGGCCACGGCGGGAGCGTCATCGCCGACCGGCTCCTCGGGGCCGGGCTATCGCCGGCCGGCCATGACGATGAGAGCATCGAGATCATTCAGGGCGTCGAGCGGATTGTGGCCATGGGGCAGGGAGACGCGAAGAGCGCCGGTTCCGGGCTCATGGGCTGGCATGCCGGCACGCAGATGCCGTATGTCGGCTGGTCGACGGCCATCGGTCCAGGGTGCGTGGCGCATTCATCCGGCGAACCGCTCCGGCTGCATCGCGAGCGGGTCGAGGCCGGCTGGGTCACGGGGGCCGAACTTGCGCGCGGGGTGAGCACGGTCACGACGACCTTCGCGAAAGCGCCCACGACCGTGGTCGTCGTCCTGGACGACCCTGCCGCGTTCGGCGACGAAGTCGGCGCGCGCCAGTTACTCCTCGGCCTGGACGGCGCGAACCGCGCCCGCGACGTTGCCGGCGCGGAGCGCCCGCCGGTTCTCCTCGTGATGGAAAACCGAAGCGTACTGGCCTACGATGTCGTTCCCGAGGGGGACAAGCCGGTTGTCGTGACGATTGCCAGCGACCTCGGATGGTCGTTGGTGGGGGTGATGGCATCTCCGGCGCTGAATGCGGCCGGCGCCATCTCTCTGATTTCCTCGCGCGGGCTTGATGCCGCGCTGCGTCCCTTCGGAAAGGCGTCGGAGACGCCTGGGGAAAGCCGCCTCGTGTGGCGGGGACCCACCCGGACGACCGGCCAACGCCGCGACGCAAGCGCGCTTGCCAGCGGCCGGCCACTGTCGCCGGCCAAGTCCGCGAAAACGACCAAGCGTCGAAAAGGAGGAGCGCGCTGATGCCCACAACTGGACACTTCATCCTGCATTCCAACGTGCTGCCGAAACTGACGGCCGGCCACTACGAGCTGGTCAGCGAACAGACGGATATGCCGTTTGGCGTCGCGCCCGCGAGCACCCACGTCACGGTTGCCGCGCCCCGGTATGTGATGCCGACCGATCAGATTCTGTCGACCTTCCCGCCGGCCAATGCCGAAGGCGCATTCGGCGATCGGCTCCCGCAGATCGTCCTCAAGCGGCGGACCCTTCCGTGGGAGCGCAACCCGGCAGAACAGCTGGCACCCTCAACCATCCCCTGGCTCGCCCTGGTGGTCGTCGCCGAGGGCGAGGCGCAACTGTCCACCGCCACGCCCGTCGCGCAATGCGTAACGGCAGGCACTACTCTTATAGAAGCCGCAACGGACAAGGATGTCGAGCAGGGGCTGTATCTCGCCGTCACCGATACCGTGGTCAAGAAGATCTTCCCGTGCCGGCAGGATCTCGAGCTGCTCGCCCACGTGCGCGAGGTGGACGTCAACGACACCGAGCTCGCCAATGGTGACGATGATGGGTGGCTCGCCGTGGTGCTGGCCAATCGCCTCCCCGTCTTCGACGCGGCGAACAAGAAAGCGGTGCGCTACATGGCCTGCCTGGTCAACCTGGAAGGGCAATTGGATTCCCTCCCGCCGCCGGAACCGCCCGACGATCACTTCACTTTTGCGCTGGCTCAGGACTGGACGGTCCTTGCAGCGATCGACCCGCGGGTGGGGCCCGATCCGCGGGTGATGGGCGGATTTGGATTTGGCAACGTTGTTCTTCCGGCCGTGGGCGGGCTTATGGCCGCCCCGCCGGGGGGAATGGCCTCGCCGCGGGCGCAATCCGGGCCGGGCGGCTTGCCCTTCGTCGGCGCCGCGCTCGATGGCGCCGCGGCAATGAAGGAAGTCCCGTCCGCCCAACATTGGGCGAGCGTGACCGAGAAAGTTTCAAAAGCCGCGCTCGACCCCGACGCGAAGCGACTCGTGCGCGACACGATGGCTTCGGGATTTCGCTACCCGATCGAGGTCTTTGCGCTCGAGAAGGTTTATCGCTTTCCGGTATTGGCCCACTGGTCATTCACAACAAGCGCGGGAGCGACCTTCGAGACGCTGATGGAGGGTCTTGACGTTGGACTGCTTGGCACGATTCCGGAGCCCCGCGCCGACGCCCCTCCCGCGCCTCCCGGCCCGGAGGTCGCGCAGACCGGACACATCGGCCTCGATCACCGCACACGGCGGGGCGATCCGGTTCGGGCCTGGTATCGCGGCCCGCTGGTGCCGTTCCCGACGGCGCGCGATCTGGGCGATGGCTCAGCGGCGCGCCTGGCCCATTCGGCCGATCAGATCCGGCGGGTCGTCCCCGACGGGCGCGAGGACCTTTCGCTTGCGGCCGCCTTCGAGATCGGCCGCCTGCTCGGTTTGTCGCAGCTCTCGGTCGTATCGGCCTTGCTGCGTTTCCGAAGCGAACAGTTTGGCGCCGGGCGCGCGCGCGAGCTTCTGTCCAGGGCGACCCGCTACAGGCTCCCCGATCTCGCCGACCTACGTATCGATCTGGGCCGATTTGTGGCGCTCAGGGTCATTGGCGATCTGGCGAAAAACACGGGCGACCGGCTTGGCCCGCGCCGCCCGGTGGCCGACCCCGGTCGCGCGCTGAAGGTGGACGGCGACCTTGACGCCATCATCGCCGAGGGGCTTGGCATTAATCTCGACGTTGTGCGCACTCGCGGGCGGCAGGTGGGGATTCTCGCCGCCCTCGAACAAGCCCAGGTTCCGATCGCCAACCCGAAAGGGCAGACCCGGGTAGACAAGAGCGCCGTAGTGGGTTTGCGCAACGCGCTTTCGGCGGAATTGGGCAAGGTGCTGGATGTGGCGGCGCCCAAGGCGGCGCCTGGCAGGGCACGGGCTCGCGGCGCGCTCGCGGCGGCCGATGCTCCGGATGCGCTTGACGAACTCGTCAGACGCGCGGCGGAACAGGGCGACACCGAACAGGAGGATGCGTGACGGAACGATATCTTAGCTCCACGATCATGCTCGAAGCCGTGCTCGCGGCCGCGACGGACTACGCGCATTTGATCGTCGATCGCGATCCCGACGATGGCCCGCATGTCGTTCCGGGCGAGCTGCGCCGCTTCCTCGCCCGGCTGCGGCTTCTGCATGGCGTTCCATTCAGCTATCTCGTCCCGGACGCCGATATGCTCCCGATCGAGTCGATTCGTTTCTTCTATATCGATCGGGCATGGACGGACGCGCTCGTCCAGGGCGTGTTGAGTGTCGGCACGATCACTACCGCCGATCGGGCCCAGCTCGAGGCGGTCTATTCAAACATCCGCGACGAGGTTGACCAGGCCGAACGCACGATCCGCACCCCGGATGGAGAAGAACGGCTGCAAGGACCGGGCGGAACGATCACTGGCTTCCTGATGCGGTCGCGGGTTGTCTCGGGCTGGCCGAACCTTCACGTGCGGGCGTACTCGCGGGATGTGATTGCCGACGACGCGCTAACGACCGCGGCGGAATCCGACCCGAATCGGATGAAGGTGCTTCGGATGGAGCGCCTTGCCCCGGCTGTCCTGCTTGTCCTTTTTGATGGCGTCCCCGCCGTGGTCCATGTTGAAGAACCCCGGCAGGGCATTCAATTCGGCGCGCGGCTCGACCCCGCGGATCCGCCCGCGCAGCGCCGGGCCAAGGTGAAGGTGCGCGACAACAACACCGGCGCCCCAGTGCTGCCCAGGGAGACGTTCACACCGGCAAACTCGGTCGATGTCCCCTTCCGCCGCAATGCGCCCGGGGTGATCAACGTTACGGAACTGCGAAAGCGGCTGGCCGCCAAGGCCCCGAACTCGGGCGGGACGCTTGAGCCAAATGAATACGCACTCCAGATGCTGCGCTTCCCCTACCGGCAGGTCTTTGGCGATCCGGACAATCGGGAGTCGCTCAAGTTTTACAACCTCGACCGCTTTAAGGCCACGATCTCCCTGGTGTCGTGGAAAGATACGATTTCCGCGAACGTCAACACGGTGCAACCATGACCAGGCGCAGCAGGACGAGCAAAACCGCGGCGATTGACCCCGGCAAGATTCGCGAAATCACTTCCAGCAAGCGCTTCCTCGCCGCCGATCGGGCCAAACTCGACCTTGGTGAGATCGGGACATGGGACAAGCATCTTCTGCGCGAGCGCCGGCTTCTTGTTCCCATCGACGTGCAGGCGCTTTATGTTCAGCCAGGCAGCGCTGAGAAGATGGTGCGCCTCCCCATGCTCGTGGCCGGGGCCGAGAGGCAGGCCGTTGACAACCCTGAAGATGGAATGCCCGACCCTTTCGACGAGGGCGCGCCTCGCCCGGCAGGCGTCCATCTTCACTGGGCGATGCCCGACGCGCTCCTGCGCGGCACCTTCAAACAGCGCCCCGACGGCGTAGCGAATCGCCTTGGATTGCCGATCCTCCCGGATCGATGGGTGGTGTTGCGCATCCTTCTTCCGCGGGGCGCGAAGGACACCGTGCTGACCGGATGGGTGCTCGAGGCTGATCGGGCGATCGCGGTCCCGCTGGGCAGTTGGATTGAAGGCGGGCCGGTCGCGCAAGTGGCGACCCCGGCCGGCGTCGCGCTGGATCGCGGCGCGCTCACGGGCACGGTTGGCGGCGCAGTGAGCTGGTCGGCGGTCTACGACGCGGTGCTTAACCGTTTCGCGTTTCATGACCCGCTGGCCGACCTGGGCCAGGTTGCCCCGCGAGGCGCGGATGAGAATTGCGCCGCCTATGTTGTGGCCGGCTGGTGGAGCGATCCCGCCAACGATCCGCTGGACCGGGCCCGCAGCGGCGACAGCCTGCACGAAATGCTCGAGCGGTTGCGCTGGCGCCTGCTTTACGAGTGGGGAGACGAGCAATGGGCGCTGGAGCAGGAGAAAGCCCAGTTCGAACTTCGGAAAGCGCTCGGCCTGACGACCGAGGCGCGCTGGTCAAGTCCGCGCCCGCCCAATACCAAGGGCGTTGAACGGGCCCAGGCGGCGACTGCGGGTTCGTTTGTCCCGCTGGACAAGACCTTTCTCGAGCAGCCGCTGAGCCCGGGATCTTCGGCATTTGCGACCGACGCCGTTCAGCGTTTTGCCGCCAATTCATGGCATCTGCGCGCGTCGTTGCTGCATGGCGTGATTTACGGAGTCCCGGTTGCCGGAGCTGCCGTGGCGGACCGGCGCCCGGCCGCGTC
>JBKJQK010000165.1:0-3731 GCA_046594095.1 Anaerolineae bacterium
CAAGCGCAGCGAGACTGCGGCCCTGCCCGGCGCGCCGGGCACCTCATTTGCGTTGTGAGCCGGGCGCTGATGACGGCGTCGCCGGCCGCCACGCCGCACAACGCAAATGAGGTGCCCGGCGCGCCGGGCAGGGCCGCAGTCTCGCTGCGCTTGATCATCCCCGCCGATGTCGCCGTCAGCACAAAGCCCGCGGCCGCCGACTTGTCGATTCCAAACGCCCCAACCGGCTCGTCGTCCTTGCCAAAGGCCGAAATCGCGCTGATCAGCGCGCCCTGGCCGCGGAGGACGTCCTCTTGAGGAATTCCGCCAACCTGCAGGACGACCGCCCGGCCGCTGGCCCCGGCCACATACACCAGCTCTCTGGTCGACGTCTTCACGATCGCGATCGGGGTCACTTCGGCCGATGAGGTCACCCGGGGCGCCTCGGAAACCCGCCCGATCTTGCCGTTGGCGCCCACGATGACGTAGGCGGTCTCCTCCGGCACCAGCTCGTGGACGGTCAGGGCCAGTTCGGTCGCGCCGCGCTTCTTCGACCCGCCGTTGCCGTTGTCCTTTTCGGCCTTGCCGTTTTCGGAGGCAGCCTCCAGGGCGGCCGGGCTGATCTTGCCCACAATCGTTGTGCGGCGCGCGTCGCCGTAGCGTTCTTTGAGGGCCAGCAACTCCTCGCGGATTGCGTCCAACATCTTGACCGGATGGGCGAGCAGATCTTCGAGGAACTTGATGATCTTGCGCTTCTCGGCCAGCTCTTCTTCCAGCTTTTTGCGTTCGAGGGCGGCCAGGCGGCGGAGCGGCATCTCGAGAATGGCGTTGGCCTGCGGCTCGCTGAACTTGAGTTCGCCGATCAGACCCTGGCGAGCTGTTTCGGTATCGCGCGAGCCGCGGATGAGCTTGATGATCCGGTCGATGATGTCGAGGGCGCGCGCGAGGCCCTCGAGGATGTGGGCGCGCTCGCGGGCCTTGGCCAGATCAAACTCGCTCCGGCGCCGGACGATGTCCCGGCGATGCTCGATGAAGATGTGCAGCAAGCGCCGCAACGGCAGCACACGCGGCTCGAGCCGGCCGGTGGCGTCGGGAACCAGGGCCAGCATGATCACGCCAAAGGTGCCGCGCATGGCGGTGTATTTGTAGAGCGCGGCCAGCACCTTGCGCGGGTCATCGTTCTTGTTGATGTCGATGACGATCCGCATCCCGCGCCGGTCGCTCTCGTCGCGGATATCGGTCATGCCGGTGATCTTCTCGTCGCGCGCCAGATCGGCAATCCGCTCGATCAGCGAGGACTTGTTGACCGCATACGGCAGCTCGGTGACGATGATGTGGTTGCGCCCGCGAGTTCCCTCCTCGATATGGGCCTTGGCCTGGACGATGATCTTGCCCCGCCCGGTGGCGTAGGTGGCCCGGATGGCATCGCCGCCCTCGACCGCGTCGTTGTAGCGGAATGCGATCGCGCCGGTGGGGAAGTCCGGCCCCTTCACAAACTTGAGCAGCTCGTCGACGTCGATATCGGGCTCGGGCAGGGCCGGCATGGGCTCGCCGGGCTGGAGCATCGCCCGGGCCGCCTTCGTCGCCGACATGCGCTCGAGCATGTAGGCCGTGGCGTCCACGATCTCGTTCAGATTGTGGGGCGGAATATTGGTCGCCATCCCGACCGCGATGCCGGTGGCTCCGTTGACGATCAGGTTGGGCAGCCCAGCCGGGAGCACCATCGGCTCCTTCTGGGTGCCATCATAGTTGTCCTGCCAGGAAACCGTGTTCTTGTCCAGGTCGGCCAGAACGTCCATGGCCGGCCGGCTCAGGCGCGCCTCGGTATAGCGCATGGCCGCGGGCGGATCGCCGTCCACCGAGCCAAAGTTGCCCTGGCCGTCCACCAGCAGATAGCGCATCGAGAAATCCTGCGCCATGCGGGCCATCGCGTCATAGACGCTCATGTCGCCGTGCGGGTGGTATTTGCCCAGCACGTCGCCGACGATGCGGGCGCTCTTGCGGTAGGGGGCGTCGGGGCGCAAGCCGTTGTCCCACATCACATACAGGATCCGGCGCTGGACAGGTTTGAGGCCGTCGCGGGAGTCGGGCAAGGCCCGCGAGACGATGACCGACATCGAGTACGACAGGTAGGCCTGCTTCATCTCGACGTCGATGTCGATCCGGCGGATGCGGCCGAACTGGTTGGTTTCCAGATCGAGGGGGGCCTGCGAGCCCGCGTCGGGGGTTGTTTTGGTCTTTTCCTTGGCCATCGGTATTAGCACAAACGTTCGATTCGGGGGCGATTATAGCCCCGGCTTCCACCTGCTCGTCGCATCAACGGGAACACGGATGCCATGGATGCGCACGGATGAAACAAAAAGAGGCCGTGGAAATCCGTGTGTATCCATGGCATCCGTGTTCCGACAGCAGGCCCGAGCTGAGCAGACGGCGCCGGCCCTTCGACTGGCCCGGATTACCAGGCGCGTTCAGGGACCGGCGCTCTGGGTTGCTTGCGATTGGAAGGTCTGCGCGAAAATTTACCGGACGGAGACGAGGAAACCGGCCACGAGGGCGCCGACCGCCAGGGCAATCCACATCGCGTTGGCCCGAACCACCTCGGCGGCGCTGATCTCGACGGCCGGGGTCGTGAAGGCGGTTTTACCCTCGCCCGTCAATCGATCGCGGAACTCGGCCACCGTCGGCGGGCGGTCGTCGGGGTGCATGGCGATGGCCTGCATGATGGCGGTCTCGGCCTGCTCGGTCACAGCCGGGTTCAGCTCGCGCATCGGGACCAAAGCGGCCGGGCGGAGAAAGCGCTGTTTGGCCTCGGCCGGCGCCTGATTGGTCAGCAAATGGTAGAGCGTGGCGCCCAATGAGTAGATGTCGGAACGGGCGTCGGTGTGAGTGTCGTCCTCGCCGTACTGCTCAAGGGGGGTGTAGGCGGCCGTGCCGCGGCCCTGCAGCACGGTGATCGTCCGCGAGTCGTCCTTGCCGACCAGTTTGACCAGCCCAAAGTCGACCAGCTTGATGATGCCGCTGGGCGCCAGCCGGATATTGCCCGGCTTGATGTCGCGGTGCAAGACCGGCGTTTCCTGGTTGTGCATGTAATCCAGCGCGTCGCACAACTGGCGGCCCCAGTTCAGCACTTCGAACTCGGACAGAACCCGCCCGCCCCGGCGGGCGTCGTCCATCAATTCCTTGAGGTCCTTGCCGGCCACATAGTCCATCACCAGGTAGTCGAGCGTGTTTTCGGTGAAGTAGTCGGAAACCTTCGGCAGGTTCGGGTGATCGAGCCGGGCCAGAATGCTGGCCTCGTGGCGAAATTGGTGCTGGAGCTGCTCGATGGCCGTCTCGTCGGCATTTGGGTCGATCCGGACCGCCTTGAGCGCGCATTTGCGGCCTTCAAGGCGCAGGTCCTCGGCAAGATACACCGAGCCCTGGCCTCCCTGGCCGATGGGGCTCACGATCCGGTAGCGATTGCGCAGCGTCACGCCGTTCGTCAACACGTTGCGAATTGTACGTCGGGTTTAGTGGAGGTTGTCAATGGACAATGGACAATGGGCAATGGACAACGTTCAAAGTATTCATCTCGTTCTCCATTGTCCATTGCCGATTGTCCATTAAAATGGCAGGGCATGAATCAGGACGCGCCGATGCTCATCATCCAGAACGGCCAGAAGGCCGGTGAGCGCTGGCTGCTCGACAGCGACATCGTCATCATTGGCCGCGAGGCCGGCGAGACTGATCTGCTCCTGCCCGAGCGCCAGGTC
>JBKJQK010000172.1:0-7003 GCA_046594095.1 Anaerolineae bacterium
TGCCAGGGCGCATGCCGGCGCCCGGTCGCCGTCGACGGCGACAAGCCAAATCCCCGCGCTCGCCCCGGACGGGCCGTTGGAGACGCACGCAATCGTGCGGCCATCGGACAGCCAGACCGGCGCCTCAACGGAGAGCCCGGCGTCGGTCAGTGGGCGCTCTCCGCCCTCGCGCCCCACCACCCACAGTCGCTGACCGGCAACAAATGCGATCCGGCCACCGTCCGGCGACCAGCATGGCTGGGTGATGGGTTCGGCGTGCGCGCAGACGGCGCGCGAAATTGAGCCATCCCCCGTCCACAGATTCAGCCAGGAGCGCCCGGATCCGGTTGAAACAAAAGCGAGTTGAGCGCCGTCGGGCGCCCAGCGCGGCGAGGCGCCCTCCTGGAAGTGGCCATCGCACGAAATCCAGCTCACCGTCGCATCACGCGCCCGATCCAACCCGGTCATGCTAAACGCGACCCGCCGGCCGTCGGCGGTCAGGCGCGGCTCGTCGATCCAGCGCGCGCGGAACAGGTCATCGCTCGTGATCGGGCGACCTGTGGACAGGGGCATGGGTCAGGCCTGGCGCTTTTCGAAGAACGTGAGCATGTCTTCGTCGACGTCGACACCGAGGCCCGGCGCGGTCGGCACCGTGATGAAGCCATCCGTGACCACGAGGGGCTGCGCCAGGAGTCTGTCGCGGAAGGGATTCTCGACCGTGTCGAATTCAACCATGGGCGGCTCAGTCGTTCGCGCCCATGACGCATCGGGCAGCAGCGAAACGAGGTGGACGGTTGCGGCGATCACCGGCCCGCCCGCCCAGCAATGGGGCATGGTCGGGATCCCCCACAGGCGGGCCATCTCCGCCACAAACAGGCATTCTGTGACGCCGCCGGCCAGACATACATCCGGCTGCACGATGTCCATGGCCCGGCGCGAAATCGCCTCTTTGAATTGGCCTCGCGAGGTCAACCCTTCGCACGCCGCGATCGGGATATCCAGGGTGTCGGCCAACACGTCATACGCGGCATACTCGGGCGCACTTTGGGGAAGCGGCTCTTCAAACCAGTAGAACCCAAGCTTCTCCAACTCGCGGCCCATCTGGATGGCGCTGCCCAACGTATAAGCGCCATTTCCGTCCGCCATCAGGCGAATGTCCGGGCCAACCGCGGCGCGCACGGCGGCGGCCGCCGCGAGGTCCTTGCGGATGCTCTGTCCGCCGATCCGCATCTTGAGCGCCTTGAAGCCCTGGGCGACAAAGGCGCGCGCCTCGCGCGGATACTGTTCGACCGGATCCTCGCCTTCGATGTAGTTCATCGCGGAGGCATAGGCCATCACCCGGTCGCGCAGCCGCCCGCCATGGAGTTCGGCGACCGATAAGCCGAGCGCCTTGCCGCGCAGATCGTCCAGCGCGATGTCGATCCCGCCGAGGGCCATGCCATTCCCAAAGTTCGGCCCCCACAGGGCGCGCCACAATGCGCGATGATCGACCGGGTCGCGGCCGATCAGGATCGGCGCATAGGCCTCCTCGATCAGCGTGCGCAGCCCGGTGAAGGCAACCGTCTCCCCCCACCCGACCTGACCCTCGTCGGTTTCGAGCTTGATGATCAGCGTGTTGCGCGAGTGATAGTAATAGGTCGACGGGCCCGTCCCGCGCGCCAGCGGATGATGGAGAAGGTATGTTTTGACTGCCGTGATTCTCATATGTTGATCCGCAGTCCGGTCCTGGCATCAAAGATGTGCAGCTTCGGGCGGGACAGTTGCACCCGCACTTTGTCATTCAAGAAGACCGGCCGATCCGGTTCGGTCCGGGCGGTGATGTTGACCTTGCCTGCTACGACCTCAAGAAACGTGTCGGACCCAAGCGGCTCCAGCAGGGCCACCTCTCCCGCAAGCGTGTCCTCACCATCCAAATGCTCGGGAACGATCCGGACGTCCTCCGCCCGGATGCCCAGGCTGGCGTCGAGGTCCATCGCCGGGACCGGCTGGCCGGCTGGCGAGCGCCACTTCAAGAGCAGGCCTTCCGCCTGGAATTCGACATTCCCATTCGCGCCATCGATCTTGAGATGGCCTTCGATGATGCTCATCCGCGGCTTTCCGATAAAAGTGGCGACATAGATATGGTTGGGCCGGCGATACACCTCGTCAGCCGGGCCATACTGGACCACTTCGCCGTCCTTCATCACCGCGATGAAATCCGACAGAATCATCGCCTCTTCCTGGTCATGGGTGACAAAGACCGAGGTGGCCCGCAACTGTTGATGCAGTTTCTTGATCTCGATCCGCATCCGGGTGCGCAGGGCGGCGTCCAGGTTCGAAAGCGGCTCGTCAAACAAAAAGACCTTGGGCTCCTTGACCATCGCCCGGGCCAGGGCTACCCGCTGCTGTTGTCCACCGGACAGTTGCGAGATGCGGCGGTGCAGCAGCTTGTCCACCTCGAGCGCCGCCGCAACCCGCCGGACGCGCGCGTCGATCTCGGTCCTGGGCACTTTCTTCAACTTGAGCGAAAAGGCGATGTTTCCGTACACATCCATATGCGGATACAGGGCGTAGTTCTGGAACACCATCGCCATCCCACGCTCGTGGGGCGCCCAGTTTGTGATCAGCTGCCCATCCAGCAGAATCTCGCCTCGAGTCACTTTTTCCAGCCCGGCGAGCATGTTCAGCGTGGTGGTCTTCCCGCAGCCGGAAGGCCCGAGCAAGGTGACAAACGAGTGGTCGGGGATTTCGAGGGTGACATCCTTGACGGCTTGCACAGGCCCAAAGGACTTCGCCAGTCCACGCAGCGTTACATGACTCATATGTTTCGAATCTCCTGATGGCTAAGGCCAGCTTGGGAATCGGCGCCCGGCGCGCGCGGGCTAATACTTCACCCCTTCGACCAGACCGCGGACGATGTAGCGGTTGAGCAGGATGACCAGGGCGACGACGGGGATGATGGCGAGCATGCCGGTGGCGGCCACCAGCGATGTATCGGAGTGAAAGGTACTGCTGACCAGACCGGACAGTTTGACCGTGATCGGAACGACCAGACGGGTCGACAAGATCAGGCCAAACAGAAACTCGTTCCAGGCGCCAATGAAGGCGAAGACCGCCGTCGCAACCACGCCAGGAGCCGCGGCTGGAATCATCACCCGGAACAGCGCGCCCAGGCGGGTGCAGCCGTCCATTCGGGCTGCCGACTCGAGCGCGACGGGGACCTGGTCGAAGAAGTTCTTCAGCATCCAGATCACATACGGCAGAAGAAAAACCGAATAGACGATGATGAGCGCGAGATACGTGTCGCGCAGTTCGAGCCAGCGCATGATCAGAAACATCGGGATGATCAAAACCATCGACGGGATCATTCGCGAAACCACGCTCACCCCCAGAAAAACATTCTTGCGGGGCATCTTCAAGCGCGACAGGGCATACGCGGCCAGGGATCCAAACACCAGACAAACCGCCATCGTCGCCACGGACGTGATGACGCTGTTCTTGAGGGCAGCGGCCACATCCGCCTGGGCCAGCATCTCGGTGTACCAGCGCAGGCTGAAGTCGCCCAGATTGAGATGCGGCGGCACGGATACGTAATTGATCTCAGGCTGCACGCTCATCGTGGCGATCCACACAACTGGGGCGAGGGTCCAGATCACAAAGAAGGCGACCAGAGAATACAAGATGAAGGGACGGACCCGGGTGAAGAGAAAACTCCGCATGGTCGTGACCCTACTGCTTCGGGGCGCGCCGGCCCGCCAGGCTGAGCGACAAACCACTCAATACCATGATCAACCCCGCCAGGGCCAGGGCCAGAGCCGATGCATTGCCGATACTCAGCCGCTCGAACGCATTGATGAACGTCAGATAGTTGAGCAGGACGGTCCCCTGCCCCGGCCCGCCGCGCGTGAGGGTGAAGATCAGGTCGAAGGCTTGCAACGACGCGATGATCTGCAGCACGATCACAAAAATGACGGTCGGCCGGAGATGGGCGAACGTGACATACCAGAAGCGGTGAAGGATGTTTGCCCCGTCCATCTTTGAGGCCCGGTAGAGCGACTCCGGGATGCCCTGCATTGACGCAAGCAAAATCAGAGAAGCGAAAGGCAGGGCTTTCCAGGCGGTGGCAAGCGCGGCAACGGTCAGGGCGACCGTCGGGTCATCAAACCAGACCACGTACTTGTCGATGACACCAACCGCGCGCAAGACCGCGTTGATCAGGCCGTAGCTCTGATGGAACATATAGCGCCACATCACTCCGCTGACCACGGGCGCGACCGCCCAGGGCAGCAAGATGAAGACACGCACCCATTTGCGGCCCTTGAAGGGCTCATTTAGCACAAGCGCCAGGCACAGCGCCATGAGTGTGGTGATGACCACGTTGAGGCTGGCAAAAAACAGCGTGCGCGGAATGGCGTTGAGCACCTGCCGGTCGCTCAGCAAACCCGTAAAGTTTTCCAGCCCCGCAAATGACCAGTCGGGCGAAATTGTCAATTCGATGTTGCTCAGGCTCATCGCGACCGCGTAGCCGATCGGGAGCGCGAGAAACACGATCATCAAAATGGCCGTCGGCGCGATCAACAGAAAACCGAAACGGCCTTCGTCCATGCGGTTGAAGCGCTGCCACAGACTGGCGTGAGGTCGGGTGTCGTTCATGGAGCCTGGATGCGGATGACGCTCGATCGCGCCCGCGCTCGCGGGCGCGATCGAGCCGTGAACTTTCTGTAATGGCCGGCGGAAGCCGGACCGCCGTGGTCGAAGCCTTACTTGACCTTCGCCCAGTACGCGTCGATGGCCTTCTGCGCATCGGCTTGGATCTTCTCGCAGGCCTGCTTCGGCGTGCCGTTGCCCTTCAGCAGGGTGTTCATGTGGTCGTTGAACGGGGTGCCCACATCGAAGTAGAACGGCGACCCGTAGCGCGGAGCCGGATACTTGACCTGCTCGGCCACGGCCGAGAATTGAGGCGAAACCGTCTTCACTTCGGCATCGTTGAACGTCGACGTCAGCGACGGCGGGCGCCCCCACTTCAGGGCGACCAGCTTCTGGACTTCGGGCGAGATGATGAACTCGAGCCAGGCCATGCCGAGTTCCTTGTTCTTCGAGAACTTGTTCATCGAATAGCCTTCAAAGCCGTTCGATGAGCCGCTGCGCAGCTTCAGGCCCGGGATGATGCCGGTCTTGGTCTTGCCGACGATCTGCGACTGGGTCGGATCCTGGGCCAGACCGTAGTGGTTCGGGAAGGCGTAATAGTGGCCGATCTTGCCGCCGCGAAACACCTTGCCCTGCTCGATCGAGCTGTTGATCGTCAGGCCAGCCGGATCGATCCACTTGTCCTTTACGACACCATCGTAGAACGCTTCCATCGCCTGCAACCCTTCCGGCGTATCGATCATGATCTTCTTCTGATCGTCACTGATCAGCGTGCCGCCGGTCGAGTTGTAGATCGAGATGAAGGTGAAGAAACTCGAGTTGGGATCACCCAGGGTGAACAGCGTGCCGTAGTTGCCGCCTGTGCTGAGCTTCTTGCTGTAGTCGGCGAACTGAGCCCAGTTCTCGGGCGGCTTGTTGGGATCCAGGCCGGCCTTGGTATACAGCTCGGTATTCCACATGAAGATCGCCATGTTCGAGTCAGTCGGAATGCCGTACAGCTTGCCCAGGAAACTCAGGGCCTTGACTGGGGTGGGGTTGAGGCCGTCGAGCAGCGACTTCTTGAAGCCGCTCAGGTCCTCAAACAGTCCGCGGCCATACTTGGCCGTGAACGTCTCCCAGCTGTACATCACGTCCTGTGACCCGTCCTGGCTGGCCAGGAACACGGCGTACTTGGCGTCCGCGTCACCGCCGCCGATCGAGGTGTAGGTCACTTTCGCGCCGGTTTTCTCCTGGAACAAAGGCACCCACAGATCGCGCACATTCGTGTCGTGGTGGTTGCCCGCGAAGACGGTCAATTCCTTGCCCGCAAAGGGCTTTGCGATGACGGCGGGAGCCGTGGTCGCGGCCGGCTTGGCCGGCTCCGCCGTGGGGGCGGGCGCGGCCGCTGGCGCGCAGGCGGCGCTGACCGCGGCGAGGGCGGTGCCCGTGCCGGCGATCTTCAGAAACTTGCGGCGAGAGAAGTTGCGATTGCCGAAATGAGCGGTCATTTGTTGATCTCCTCGTGTTGCTTTCTTCTGGTGAACAGACTCGGTTGAATCTGGCTGTCGCATGAACGGAACGCCCCCGGTTGATGTTTGGGTCAGTGGTCCACCTCCTTAGTCATACCGACTGCGCCAGTCCGCTTCGATTTGCATCGGAAGCCCCGTGCGCGCTGATTCGATCATCTTGACCATGATCGTGGTCGCGATTCGCCCCTGGCGGGCGCTCGCCTCGCCGGGTTTCCCCGCGAGCGCATTTTTCGCGAAGTGGTTCAAAAGCGCAACATCGCCCTCCACATCGGCCCGCTCGGCCTCACTCAGGTCTGAGACGCCCAGAGCGGGCTGCTCGCATCCCCACAGGCTAGCGCGCCGGTAGCGGTCGTACAGGCTGGCGCCCTTGTTCTGCCCGAATACCTGGCAGAAGAAGGTCGAAGTGTGCGGGTTGCGGCCCGGGTCGCCATGGATCAGGCTCGCAATCACGCCATTGGCAAACTTGATCGTCCCGACCACGTTGTCGATCGTATCGGGCATGCCGTGAATGACGTTGTTACCATACGCATGCACCTCGATTGGATCGGCGCCCGCGAAGTAGCACAGCAGATCCGCCGTGTGGCAGCCCGCCCCGATTACCGTTCCGCCGCCGATCTTGGGCTGGAGCGACCAGGCGTCGTCGGGGACGCGGTTGTTCATCATCTGACCCATCAACAGGATGGGCTCGGGAATGAGCTGCTTGACCCGCCGCACGAGGGGCATGAAGCGCATCTTCAGGCCCACGCACATCGTCACATTGGCCCGCGTCACGGCTTCTTCGATTCGCCAGCATTCGTCGATCGTCAACGCGAGCGGCTTCTCGATCAGGATGTGCTTGCCGCGCCGGGCCGCCTCGATGGCATAGGCGGTGTGCGTGTCATGCCAGGTGC
>JBKJQK010000181.1:0-4289 GCA_046594095.1 Anaerolineae bacterium
GATGGGGGCAGCTCCGACGACACCGTGGCCCGCCTGCGGTCCGAAGTCAGATTTTCCATCCAGCTCGTTGAAGCGCCCGGCGCAAACATTTCGCGCGGCCGGAACGTCGCCATCGAAGCCGCGGGCGGAGACTTGATCGCCTGCACCGATGCCGGCGTGCGTCTAGACCCCGAGTGGCTCGAGCGCCTGGCCGGCGCGGCCGAACAAGCCGGATTCGATGCCGGGTCAACTCGCCTGGTGGGCGGCTTCTTTGTCCCCGACCACACCAGCCCGTTCGAGCTGGCCATGAGCGCGACCGTTCTGCCTCTGCGCGACGACATCCGGCCGGAGCGCTTCCTGCCCTCCTCACGCTCGGTCGCTTTCACCCGGGCAGGTTGGGAGGCGGCCGGGCGCTACCCCGAATGGCTTGATTACTGCGAGGATCTGATCTTTGATTTGAATGCGCGCAAGGCCGGCCCGTTTGCGCTGGCCCTGGACGCGATCGCTCGTTTTCGGTCGCGCGGTTCGCTGCGCGCGTTCTGGAAGCAGTACTATCAGTACGCCCGGGGGGATGGCAAGGCCGGCCTGTTCGCTCTTCGCCATTTGCTCCGTTACACGACCTATCTGGTTTTTCTGCCCGGGCTGCTTGGCGGGGCCCTGGCCGCGCCTATGTATTGGGTTCAAACGCTGTGCACGGCCGGATTGGCCATCGGCGCGGCGCTCTATCTTCGCGCGCCGCTGCGGCGGCTTGCCCGCCAATGGAGCGCCTACCGCTGGCCCGACCGGCTGCGGGCAATCGCGCTGGTGCCGGTCATCCGCATCGTGGGCGACGCGGCCAAGATGGCGGGCTACCCGGCCGGCGTCGCCTGGCGCGCCCGGCGCCTCAACTCTCAGCCTGAGTTGCGCTGGCGATCGCGCTGATAGAATCGTCGTGCGTGAAAGGCACATCTCCGCGACTCCAGCCACATGTGATCGCCGGCATTCTGGGCGCTGTCCTGATCGCGGCCGCGGGCGGGCTGTTGGCCGCGAATTGGAACCAGATCAACACGCTCGGCGAAGCCCCCCCTGCCGAGTTCCTGGTGGCCCTTTCGCCCGAAGAGGCGCTGCCCCAGACCGAGCCTGGCCCGCCCGCGGCAGGCCGCACACCCTCTGCGGCCGTCGTGTTGCCCGCCCTTGACGCAGCCACCCCGGCGGCGCAGGTCTATCCGCTCGCGCCAACCGTGCCGCGCGCGACCGGTCCAGCGCCAGAACCCGCGATCACAGAACGCGAGCCGGCTGTCGACCGGCGGCGAATTCCGGCCGCAATGCCAACGCGACTGCAAATCCCGTCGATTCGCCTCGATGTGCCGGTCACGGAATCGGTGTGGGTGGCCCTGCCCGAGTTGAACGCCGGCTACTTTGATGCCCCGGCGATGAAGGCGGCCGGCTGGCAACCCTCGACCGCCAGGCTGGGTGAGCCGGGGAACCTCGTGCTGAGCGGGCACAACAATATTCTGGGGCGGGTCTTTGAGAACCTGAAAGACGTCAAGGCCGGCGACCTGATCTACCTGCGGGCCGGGCGCCGCGAGTTGACCTATCGGGTTACGGAACGCCGGCTGCTTCTCGAGAAGGGCCAGCCCATCGAAGTGCGCACCCAGAATGCGCAATACATTCTGCCGGGCGGCGAGGATCGCCTCACGCTCGTCACATGCTGGCCTCCTGACAACAATACCCATCGGATCATCGTTATTGCCCGGCCCGTCGCTGAGAAAATTGATGACCAACGCTAACGCGATTCTCACCGCCCCACTTGTGTTTCCCATTCGGCGCAATCACGGGTTGGAGCATGCCACGATCCATGTGCTCAGTGAGCGCTTCCGGCCAATTAGCCTCGCGGGCCGGGCCGGCCCGCACGGGTTTCACCTGGTCGGCAAACTCCATCCCGATGCGATTCGCTCGGCCGTCGACGAGGCCATCCGACGGATGCAAGCCGGCGAGAGCTGGTGGGCGGTCCATCCGGGCTGCGGGACCAATTTCGCAACCAGCAGCCTCCTGACCAGCGCATTTGCCTACGCCGGCACACTGATTGGGGGACGAAAGGCGAGCTGGCAGGACAAGCTCGGCAACGCCGCCAGCCTTGGCTTGCTGGGCGCGATCGTGGCGCACCCGCTTGGGCCCTGGCTGCAAGCCCGCGTGATGACCTCGGCCGACATGCGCGGCGCGCGCGTCCGCGCGGTGCGGCGCGAATATCCGTTTTGGCTGTTGGGTCCCCTGTCGCGGCAAGTTGTCCACTTTGTCGAGATCGATTACTCGGGCTGAAGCCGGGATGCGCATCCGCCCGTTTGCCGTGTTGGTGGCGATCGTGATTGCGGCGGCCGCATTTGGAACCCGGCTATACGCCGTCGACCGACTCCCGATCGACTACGACGAAGACGACTATTTGCGGGCCGCCCAGCTGCAGGGCGACGGGCTGCGCGCGGGTGATGCTGGCATCCTACTGCGTTCAAATTACCGGCCCGAGCACCCTCCCCTGCAAAAGATCGTCTTTGCGCTGGCCGTGCTGCCCCTGGGTCCGCGAGCCGAGATCGCCGATGCCGATACCACGGATGCGCCGAACCAGGCCCTGGCACCCGACATGGTGGGCGCTGCCCGGATCTCGGCCGTGGTTTTTGCCTCCCTCCAGGCGGGGGCGCTGGCACTGGCAAACCCGCTCGCGGCCGCCGCCCTCGCGGTCGATAGCTATCACGTCAAATACACCAGCCAGGTGATGCTGGAATCGCTCCCGTCACTCACCAGCCTTCTTGCCGTCCTGGCCTACGCCGCTTACGCGAAAGGCCCCAGTCGGCGCTGGCGTTGGCTGGCCATATCCGCAACATGCCTTGGCCTGACGGCGGCGGCCAAGTATCTGTATTGCGTGGCGGGTCTCGCGATTGCCGCGGATGCGCTCCCTCTCGAGGGGATTGCTCGGCGGCCGGATCGAATTGTGAAGACAATAGGCGGATGGCAGAGTTCAATGTGTGGCCCGATTCGAAAGTCGAATCCTTCGTGACAACAGCAGTGGGCGGCCTGCCCTTGCGCGACAAACGGGTGGTTGTCATCATTCCCGACGCGACCCGAACGATGCCGCTGCCGGTCTTTTTCCGGGCCCTGTGCGAGGCGCTTTTACCCCAGGTCAGCACGTTGGACTTTCTGATCGCGCTGGGGACGCATTCGCCCATGACGGAAGCGGCCATCGAAGCCATGCTGGGCATCAGCGCGGACGAGCGGGCTGGCAGATACGCCCGGGTTGGGCTGATCAATCACGCCTGGCAGGACCCTGCCGAGCTGGTCACCCTGGGTGAGATCTCAGCCGACGAGATTGCGGCTTTGAGCGCGGGGCTCTTCCGTCAACCCGTGCCGGTTCGTCTCAACAAGCGGGTGCTCGAGTGCGATCATCTCCTGATCTGCGGCCCGGTCTTTCCGCATGAGGTGGCTGGGTTCTCGGGCGGAAACAAGTACTTCTTCCCGGGCATCGCGGGCGAGGACATCATCAATTTCACCCATTGGCTGGGCGCCCTGATCACGTCCTACGAAATCATCGGGACGAAAAACACGCCAGTGCGGGCGGTGATCGACCGGGCGGCCTCGATGATCCCAACTCCGCGGCATGCGCTGCTGAGCGTTGTCACCCACGAGGGCGTGGTCGGCGCATTCTTCGGAGCGCCCGAAGCCGTCTTTCAGCCGGCCGCGGATCTGTCTGCGCAAGTTCATGTCAAGTACTTCCCGAAGCCATTCAAGCGCGTTCTGGCCGTCCTGCCGCCGATGTATGACGAGATGTGGGTGGGCGGCAAGGGAATGTACAAAACCGAACCCATCATCGCGGATGGCGGCGAGGTGATCATTTACGCTCCGCATTTGCGCGAGATCAGCCGCACGCACGGGGCGCTGATCAAGCAGGTGGGCTACCACGTGCGCGATTATTTTGTGAAGCAATGGGACGCCTTCAAACACATCCCCTGGGGGGTGCTCGCCCACTCGACCCATGTGCGCGGGATCGGGACCTATGACGCGGCAACCGGGATCGAGTCGCCACGGGTGACGGTGACGCTCGCCACCGGTATCCCCGAGGCGGAATGCCTCGGGGTGAATTTGGGCTACCGCGATCCGGCGAGCATCGACCTCGCCGCCTGGATGGCGCACGACGATCCGGACACGCTGGTCATCCCGCGCGCAGGCGAGTATCTATATCGGCTGGCCCCGGGAGCCATGAGCCATTAGCCATTAGCTGTTAGCCATTAGCTGTTAGCCATTAGCTGTTAGCCATTAGCTGTTAGCCATTAGCTGTTAGCCAT
>JBKJQK010000486.1:0-5399 GCA_046594095.1 Anaerolineae bacterium
CCCGGTTTTGTGGACGCCGTCGCGCTCGTGGCGGGGATCGCTTTGCCGCAGCCGGACTATGTTGTCGTCGCCCGGCCGCCGGATACCGCGTCGCCGATAACGTCGCTGGCGTCCGCCACCGTTGGCCTAGCAGAGACGGCTGCGTCCACGATTCCCGCCATGACATTCGAAGAGGGCGCCGCTCGGGATGTGATTCAGACCGCGGTGGAGCGCGATCCACGCGCGCGGCAGGCCTGCCTTGATCACTATGGGACGGCCTGCGCGGTGTGTGGCGCTCGCCTGGAGGAGCGCTACGGCGAGGCCGCGCGCGGCCTCATCCACGTCCATCATCTTGTGCCGTTGTCGTCAAGAGCGGGTGTCCGAAACACCGACCCGATCGAGGATCTCCGGCCCGTATGCCCGAATTGCCACGCCGTCATCCATCGGCGGCTGGAGCCGTTTACGATTGAAGAGGTTCGGGCGATGCTGGCGCACTTATGGGTGCCCGAGTCGCAGCTCGTCGGTCCGTAGGGATTCCCGTGCGGCCGCCTCGCTGGACCCCGGGGGGCCTCGAAATGAACCTCGGTAATGCCATGTAGGGGCGACAGCAACCGCCACGGGATTCTGGCAATTGCATGCGTAACGGCGGTTGCTTCGCCCACATTGCCGCACACGCGCATCGCGGTCACAAGCAGCGCGTGTCCCGAAGTAAATGGGGGTGAATTGGGGGGCGGGTGCTGAATCGACCAAAGGCGCGCCGTCTTTGCCTGGAGTCGCGCGCCACCTGAAACAGCTACAATCCAGCGCCTGGCCAGCATCGCTCCATGGCCTACATCGTCAACATGACCGCGCCGGAATCCCCGGCCAGCACCGCACACGGAGACTCGATGACCGCTCCCCCGCATCCTCAGGCGCGTTTTGCGCGAATGGCCCAGGCCGCCGTGCTGTGCGTGTCTTTGCTTCTCGCCCCCTCGGCCGCCGTCGCGGTTGCGGATGATCCTGGCGCATCGGTCAGCCCCGCCGCGCCAGCCCTGACCGGGACGATCGGCGACTTTGTCTGGCGCGATGCCAGCCCCAACGGCATTCAGGGTCTCTACGAACCGGGGATCAACGGCATCGCCGTCGCGCTGCTCAATACCGCGGGCAAGGTGCTGTCCACCACCACAACCGCCGGTGGTGGCCATTATCAGTTTGCCGGCCTGGCCGCGGCCACCTATGTCATCTCGTTCACCCGGTCTTCAGACTACATCTTCACCGAACAGATCGCCTGCGGCCCCTCGTGCGCAGGCGGAGATAGCGATCCGAACACCCTGACCGGCGCAACCTTTCCCATCGCGCTCGCGGCCGGCGAGTCGAATCTCAACATCGACGCCGGCCTGATCCAGATTGCGTTTCGCAACTACATGCCCGAGGTTGACAAGAGCCCGCCTTCGAGCCTGGTGTGCGATGAAAGCTCGCCTTACTGGAAGGCCGTCATTTCGGGCAACCCGGGGTATACGTTCTGCGCCAAACAAGACCTCGAGTTTGTGGCGGGATGGCCCTCGGTCGTAAACTTCAACAAGGGAGAGAACAAAGATCTCTCCCTGAAATGGAACATCTTCGGGATCGGCGGCATTCACCTGCATATCGATCCCAGTACCGCCTACTGCGGCGAAGGCGGCAACGGCGGAAACCGCAATGTGGCGGTCAATGGCTCAGATGGCCTGAACGATACGATCTACCCCATGAACGGGAATGAGTTCAGTTACGGGGGTTACAAGATCGAACTGTATGTCATCAACCGCGAGGGTGTCGAGCAGGGTTACAACGAGAAGTACCTGTGCGTGCGCTAGGGGAGTGGCCTACAATTCACGCCATGGCTAAATTCACCTTCACTCGCGCGGGCGTGTCGGCCGCGCCCGGGGCACGCGAGTCGCGGCTCATCGAGCTGTCGTTCGCCGGAACCCCCACCAAAATGCCCCTCTTCGTCATCAACGGGGCGCATGAGGGCCCGACCGTCCTCGTCACCGCCGCCATCCATGGCGCCGAATACGTCGGCGCCGCGGCCGCCATGCAGCTCGCCAAGACCGTCGATCCGGCCCGCCTCCACGGCCAGCTTGTCGTCGTCCCCATCAGCAGCATGACCGCCTATGCCAAGCGGGCCATCTACCTCGCCCCGCCCGACAACAAGAACCTCAATCGGTGCTTCCCCGGCAAGGCCGATGGCTCCTTCGCCGAGCAGCTCGCGTTCTGGATTACGGCAAACCTAATCTCGCAGGCGGACTTCTATCTTGACTTGCATGGTGGCGACATGAGCGAGGCCCTGATTCCGTTCAGCGTCGTCAGCATCAGCGGCAACGCCGCCGTCGACGCCAAGTCGATGAAGCTGGCCGAGTCCTTTGGCATTCGCTATATCCTGACCTCCGAGGTCAAGGGCAGCACCGTGTCAGCCGCGGCGACGCTTGGCGTGCCGGCCGTGCTGACCGAGGTGGGCGGGCAGGGCCTGTGGTCGAAGGCCGACGTCCAGCAGATGTTCGACGGGCTGATCTCGTCGCTGGCCTTCACCGGCTCGCTCGAGGGCAAGGTGTCGACCGCGCATACCCAGGTCCTCGAGCATTCGGCCTGGATGCGCTCGGATCACGATGGAATGTGGTACGCCGAGTGCGCGGTCGGCGACACGGTCAAGAAGGGCCAGGAACTGGGCCACGTGACCGATTACCTGGGCAACACCGTCCAGACCGCCATCGCGCCAATCGACGGGATCATCTTGTTTGTTGTCAGCACCCTGGCGATGAACGCCGGCGATCCGCTGCTATCCGTCGCGGCATAGAGGCCGCCTGCGCTAATCACGCGCAATGACGATCAGCCGGTCTCGCATGGAAAATGAGACCGGTTCGTTCTTGCGCGGGTTGACGACGACACCGTAAGCGCGGCTGGCGTCATTGGCGTGGACGGCGAGCCGGAAGCCGACGGCCACCTCGCCCCGCAGGTTCGCGGCCTCGGCAAGCGTGTGGAAGGTGACTGGAATGCCCTCTCCAACGTAGTCGGTGACAGGCTTGAGATAGACCTCGCAGCCCTCAACCGTAAACAGCTCGTCGAAGACCGCCTCCAGCTCGCCCGTCTCCGAAAGCTGGGCAACCATGAGGCTGGTGAGCTCATCGCTCACGACAAAGTCGTCCGGGCGGGTAACGGCGGCCAGATCGCGGTCTCGGATGTCCAGCATCTCGGCTGTAATGCTGTAGTTCGCGCCCGTCTTCTCGGCGATATCGCGAAGGTGCATCAGCGTGACCATCGCCCGGGCGTCGGCCCGCTGAACGGTCAAGGTTTCGTCGCACAGAACAATGATGTGGTCATACTCCGGGATGTCGAGCGCGTCCAACGCGCGCCGATCGGTCGTATCGCCGGATCGGACGGTGGCCGATAGGTTGGTCATATTCGCGCACAGCCGCGCCACGATCTCCGCCGCCTTTACATTCTCGGTGACGACATGAACGACGGAGTTGGGCGCCAGATAGGTGTCGAGCTCGTTGATGAGCCGGTGCCCGCGCTTGTTCCAGCCCAGAATGAGCGTGCGCTCGGGTCTCGACACCCGCGGCGAGGCGGCCCGGAACGCGGACGGGTCGGCAACTCCGGCGGGCTCAGAGAGGGCGATGCGCCGGTCATCCTCGGCGAGGACCAGCGCCCGGTCGCCCGTCTCGAACCGCGTGCCCTCCGGCGGATTCATCCGGAGATCGCCCGCCGCGGTCAATATGCCGCAGGCCACACTTGTTTCGTACATCCGTTGGGCTTCTCGGAAGGTCTTGCCCGCCAGCGCGGGGTCGCCATGGAAGTAGAACTCGTTCCCCTGAAAGCTGAGTAATTCCGTCAGAACCGCGCTCAGCCCGGATTGCCGGCACGTCTGCGCGGCGATTCGGGCGATGACGTCGCCGAGCAGGACGAGCCGAACCTCATCTTTGGCAATCATGCGGATGACGTCGCGGTTGCGCTCATCCCGGATCTCTGCCACGATGCGCAGCGGGCTCCGCTTGGGCTGGTTGTCAATTCGCCGGGTCAGGGCGAGGAGAGTCTTCATGACCTCGGAGTCGGGGTCGTCATTTTCAGGGCTCAACACGATGATCGACTTGGCCATCAGCGGCCCGCCGATCTGAATCTCGGCCGGATCGACAGGGTTGCCTCTGCGGCAGATGATCCGCGTTGAGCCCCGGTTCACGACGCGCTCCCGAATGTCATCGTCCATCTCCACCTTATCGCGGTCGGCGACCACGACGATGCAGGCCCGCCGCTCGCTCTCGTTGGCGACCGCCAGTTCATTGAGGATGGTGAAGATCTTTGGCGACCAGCCCAGGATCAAGGTATGGCCCTGTTCGACGACTGGCGACCGGCCCTTGCGTAACTCGTCCAGACGGATCTCGATCGCGTTGGAGAGCACACCGATCAGCAACGCGACCACAAAGACGCCGCCGAGCGTGTCCACCAACATCAAGAGACGGTAGCGCCAGCCGGTATCGGCGCCAAAGGTGCCGGCGTCCAGCGTCCGGACCATCGCCAGCCAGAATGCCTCACCGAATTCGAGGGGCTGCTGGGCGTCGCCCGGCGCGGCCCCCGTGGCGACGATCAACACCGCGATGACAAGGATGAGGCCTAGGGTCAATATAAAGAGCAGACCGATCAGCGCAATCGAACCGCGGCCCATGAAGTTGTCGAAGGCGTATCGTATTCGTTGTCGAAGTGTGAAGCGGTTTGCCATAGGTAAGTATTCTAGACAAATGCCGGCTGTGTGGGGCGAGATCGCCGTCTGCCGGGTTTCTCAGAGGGCCTTTTGCGGCTCTTGAACAATCCGGCCGTGCTGAAAACCGACGCCCTGCCGGTCGCGCAGGTATGGACGGTCTACGACAGGATGATGAGCGACGAGCCATTCGCCTTCGTCGACGGGCCCAACGATCTTGACGCTTTGCTACGCCCATTGATGCGAGGCAGGCAATTCTCGCCGAAGCTCTGGCAGGACGCCCGTCTCGCGGCCTTTGCGATGACTACCGGGCTGGGGCTCGTCACCTTTGATGACGGTTTCCGGCAATTCACGGGTTTGCGTCTCGTCGTGTTATCGCCGGAGACGTGATGGCGGGCCGCGCCTTCAAGGCGCGGCCCGCCCGAGGCTGGCACTTCGGGCCGCGGTGGTCGAACTATTGCTTGCCGTAGAGCGCGCCCCCGCTCGGCTTCGAGTTGACATTCTGGACGTACTTGTGAAAGTTCAGCGCAAATTCCTCGATCTCCATGTGGGTGAGCATGCTCGGAATACCTCTGAACTCGACGATCGCATTTCCGGCATCCGTCTTCGTGCCGAGCGCGCCAAATCCCTCCAGATCGCCGCTGACTTCGATTTCCCCCGGGGTCAGGGCGCCGGCGCCCATGTCTTCCAGCAGCATCCGCTGGTATCCGGAAAT
>JBKJQK010000487.1:0-9294 GCA_046594095.1 Anaerolineae bacterium
CGGGCTTGACATCGGTCCAAAACTCGACTGTCTTCACGGTGTGGCCAATCGCGCGAAGCGCATCAACCATCTCCTGCGTCTGTCGCCCGCCCACTTCAATTTCTTCAGCGGAGCGGGCCGAGTAGTAGTTGTAGAGCACAATGACGTGCGCTTTCTCATTCTGAGTCATCTTCAAAGTTCCTTAATGGATCATTGTCCGATGTTCGCGCGAATTCGTCAATGCTTTTTCTACCTTAAATCACCTTAAATCTTCGAAGAGGCTCAGGACAGGGGCAATTTGGGTCTTCATCCAGGCGAAAACCAGGATGGAAACACGGGGTTCGGGCCGCTGGAGGCGCGTCAGCGCAATCGGCGCGAGTAAATGTTCAGATCATCGCCATCAGCGTAGTAGCCGGCGACGATCGCCGCGGGCGTGAAGCCCTGCGAGGCGTACAGCCGGCGCGCCGGCGCGTACGGATCGGTCGATGAGGTGTAGATCACCATCAAACGGCCATTCTCGCGTGTCGCGACGTCAACCGCTTCGCGCAGCAGCGCCGCGCCCGCGCCGCGCCCGCGCGCTGAGGGAAGCGCGCACACCCAGAAGAGATCCCAAGTGTCCTGAGTCAGAGACTCGAGGCCCAAGCACGCAAAGCCAATCATGCGCGGCGGAGCGCCCGCGTCTTCTTCCCAGCACGACAAGAAACGATAGCTGTCGCGCGTGATGGGGCGCGAATATGTCCCGGTGAACATTTCATCGACTGTGGACACATCGATCTCGTGGAATATCCCCGAGTTCATCAGAATCGCCCCGATCCCCTGGCGATCCGCTTCAACACTCGGCCGGACCACAACTGAACCCGCCCGCGCGCGGTTTTCGAGGTGGGCATGCCGGCGCAGGGCGAAAATGAGGATCCGCTCGAGGGTCTGCCCATAGGTCAGGCCGGCGGCCCGCGCGGCATAGAAGAAGCCGCCGTCGTCACTGACATCGCAGTTGGCGTTCACGTCATAGGCGAGGGGCCGGCCCTGGCGCGTGAGGCGCATATCCACCCGGCCATAGTCGCGCACGTCGCCGGCCTTGTACGCGGCGATGGCGACCCTCTCGATCTCGGCCTGCAGCTCGGGCGTGAGCGGCGCCGGGCAGATCGCCGGGATCTTGCGATAGGCGGCCGAACCGGGCGTCCACTTGGCGTCAAAGGTGCACAACCGGTCATGGATGTCGGAGAATGCGTCATAGGTCATTGTCGAGATGCCCAGGACATGCGCTTCGCCATTCCCCCACACCGACACGTTGTACTCCGGGCTGTCGAGGAATTCCTCGATCACCACCGGCTCCTTGAACTCTTCAATGACCCGGGCGGCCTGCCGGCGGGCTTCCTCATTGTTGAGGACCACCGACTCGCGGGTGATGCCATACGAGCAGTGTTCGCCGGCGGGCTTGATGATCGCGGGATAGAAGTCGAACGAAATGTCCTCGGCCCGCTCGACCTGCTGCCAGCGCGGCGTCGGAACCTCGCGGGCTTCGAACAGGCGCTTCATTGAACCCTTGTACTGGGTCTCATCCAGGGACTTGGCCGTTGAGCCCGTGTAGATGTATCCGTGAGACTCGAGGTACCCGGCGGCCGTGGCGTAATAGAAGGCCTGTCCGGGCGCTCCCTCGCACAGATTGAGGACCACCCATTCGGCGGGAAGATAGGGCTTGAGCGCCTCGTCGAGATCATGGCTGACTTCAACCCGACGCACGTTCCAACCCAATTCAGCCAGCGCCCCTTCTACCCGGATCACCAGATCGCGGGTCGACGTCACCTCCCACGGATGAATTTTCACGTCAATGCCATACAGGAGCAGAACTGGAAGTCGAATCAAGATATCAGATCATCCCGTAGCGTTTGAGGCCCGCGTTCAGGACCATGTTGACAAGATCAGCGTGGGTGAGGCCCTCAGCCCTGGCCATCAGGGTCAGGTCGCTGTTCGGCGCAATTCCCGGAAACCCGTTGATCTCGAGCACATACGGGTTGTAGTCGGCGTCAAGGCGGAAATCGACCCGGGCGTAGTCGCGACAGCCGGTCTGCAAGAAGACCTGCAGGGTGAGCTCGCGGATTTGATCACTCAACCCCGGGCGATAGTCGTCAAGCGGAGCCGGGCACTTGTTCCGGTACTGGTCGTCGTATTCAACCTTGTGGAGGCTGCCGTAAATGGCGCCGAGCTCGGGCGGGTAACCGCTGAAATCAACCTCGGTGATGGGAAAGAAATGGACATCCTCGCCATTGCCGGTGAGCCCGCAGGTGATGTCCTTGCCATCAATATAGGTTTCGACAAGGGCAGGCTGGCCATAGGCCTTGATCACCGAGGCGACGCGGGCGCGAAGTTCCTTGCGATTATGGACGATGCTGTCGGCCTTGACGCCCATCCCGGTGCCCTCATGCTTGGGTTTCACAAACAGGGGGAAATGAAGATCTGGACGAATCGCGTCGGCCGGCGAGCTGAAGACCTGGAAGATCGGGGTGGGCAGCCCATAGTAGTGGAGGACCTGCTTGGTGGTGGGCTTGTCCTGGGTGACCGCCGCGGCGAGCGGGCCCGGGCCTGTATAGCGAATGTTCCCGATCATCTCGAGCAGGGCCGGAACCTGAGCTTCGCGGCTATCGCCCTGAAATCCCTCGCAGGTATTCAGACAGATGTCGGGCTTTGCCTCAGCCAGCCAGGCGCCGAGATCCGGGCCGCCATCCCGCATCAGGACCTCGTGGCCGCGCGAGCGCAGGGCCTCGGCATACGAGAGAGCGGTCTTCTCCGAGTCGAGATCGGCCAGCGCGTCCTGGGGCGCGTCGGCCCGCGCGCTGACCGTATCCGGCGCGTTCTTGGCGAGGTTGACGAGCAGTGCGACTTTGAACGTTTTGAGTGATGGCATGAAAGACCGCCTGGGTGTGCTGGCTTGCTGGAGCGGGATTGTATGGCGTGCTGGCAGAATGTCAACGGTGCGTGTGCTATAACTTCGGCATGGAACGCGCAGATTTCGTCCTTACCAACGGTCTCGTCATTACGATTGACCCGATTTTTTCCCAGTATTCGAACGGCGCGGTCGCCATCGCCGGCGACCAAATCGTCGCAGTCGGGGAAGCGGCCGACATTTTGGCCCGCTACAGCCCGGCGGAAGTGGTGGACTGCGCTGGATGCGTCATCATGCCCGGGCTGATCAACTGCCATACGCACGTTCCCATGACACTCCTCCGCGGGCTGGCCGACGACCTGCGCCTGGACGTGTGGCTGTATGGCTATATGCTGCCCGCTGAGCAGAAGTTCGTGTCGCCTGAGTTCGTGCGCCTCGGCACGCGACTGGCCGCCGCGGAGATGATCCGGAGCGGCGTGACCTGCGTCAACGACATGTACTACTTCGAGGATGACATCGCCGAGACGCTCGCCAGCGCCGGGATGCGCGCGCTGTGCGGCCAGTCGGTGATGCAATTCCCGACGCCCGACAGCCCCTCGCCCGATGACAGCCTGGATCAGGCGGTGCGCTTTATTGAGAAATGGAAAGGCCATCCGTTGATCGTGCCGGTCATCGCCCCGCATGCCCCCTACACCTGCAGCGGCCCGCTGATGCGGCAGTGCGCTGAAATCGCAGAGAAATACGATGTGCCCCTGCACATTCATATCAGCGAGACCGAGCAGGAAGTCATCGACTGCCGGCGCGATCACGGCATGCCGGTGGTCAACTGGATCAAGAAAAACGGGGTGCTCGAGGCCAAAGTGATCTGCGCCCACTGCGTGTGGATCGACCCGGGCGAAATGCGAACCCTCAAAAATGCCGGGGCGACCATCAGCCACAACCCCTCGGCCAACCTCAAGCTGGCCAGTGGAATTGCGAATGTCGACAAGATGCTCGAGATCGGGGTGACGGTCGGAATCGGCACGGACGGCCCGGCCAGCAACAATGACCTGGATCACTTTGAGGAAATGCGCCTGGTCGCGCTGTTGGCCAAGGGCAGCACCCGCAACCCGGTGAGCGTGCCGGCCCGGACGGCGGTGCAAATGGCCACCCGGGGCGGGGCGGAGACCTGCCACATCGGCGAACTCACCGGCTCGCTGGAAGTGGGAAAGCGGGCCGACGTCATCGTCGTCGATATGCGCCGGCTGCACAACACCCCGTTGTATGCCGGTCCGGCCAATCCCGACGCCGTTTACACCCAGATCGTCTACGCGGCCAAAGCCAGCGATGTGCGGGACGTGTTCGTGAACGGGCGGCCCATCATGCGCGATCGGGCCCTGCTGACCCTCGACGAGGCCAATATCCGGGCCGAGGCCAATGCGATGGGCCAGCGCATCTCCAGCTTCCTGGGCGAGCGCGAAGGCGATGTTCTTCGCAAACTGGCCGCGATTGGCGGGGTTCAGCAGGAAGAGAGCTTCGAAGTTCAAGTCAAGGCCCACGTGGCCGATCCAGCGCCCATCATCGCCTCGCTCAAGAGCAGCGACTTTACGATCGTGCGCCAGGTCCATTACCAGCAATACGACACCTACTTCTTCTTCGGCGACAACGACAGCCGGCTGCGCTATCGCGAGGATGAGCGTCTGGATGAAAACGGCAAGCCGATGAGCAACCGCTACCGGCTCACCCTCGTGGGCAGCGAGAAGGACCGCGAGTTCTCGCATTCGATCCTGCTCTCGCGCTCGCGCTTCATCGCGCCGGCCGATCGCAGCCTGCGTTTCTATCGCGAGTATTTCAAACCGGCGCGCGAAGTCGCGGTGGAGAAGGATCGCCTGCGCTGGGAGCTGATTTTCCAGGACGAGGAGCTCTTTCTGAATATCGACCGGGTGACCACCCCCAAACGCGACGGCTTCTACGTCGAATTGAAAAGCCGGACCTGGAGCCGCCGTGACGCCGAGCGCAAGGCTCAGGTCATCTCAGACGCCCTGGCCAAGTTCGGAATTAGCGACGATCAGGTGGTGCGGCAGGAATATGTGGAGCTGGCAGCCGGCAGCCTTTAGCCATTAGCCGTTAGCCAATTGCTAATGGCTTTGGGACTCACAGCTCTTCCACCGGCGCGGTGTGAAAGTAGCGCCGAAAGGCGAGGGTTTCCTCGAGCAAGTAGGCCAGACGGTCGCGGGCGTTGGGATCCCGCTCCAGGGCAACATCAATCGCGGCCCGGACCGTGTCAATCCGCTGGTTGAGCCGCCCGGCCATCCGGCCCAGCACCTGCGCGTCATCGATGGCGTCACCCCGCAACCGGGCAGTTTTGAGCAGGCCCCGGGTCTGGCGAACCACAGCCTCCGGCGCGTCAGCCAGCATATCCGGCGGGGTCGTGATCAGCGCCACGCGCTGGGGGGCAACCGCCGTCAGGATGCGCTCCCACTCGGCGAGGCCCGGCGGGGCATCCACGACGATGAGCCCCGGGCGATGGGTGAGCTTACGCAACTCGGGATCCAGGTCCGGCCATGCGCCTGTGACCATGGTGTTCGATGGGCCGAACTCATGCAGGGCCTGGGCAAAGGCGCTGACGCGATCGGGCGCGCCGCGCAAATCGATGGCCGTGAACCGCGCGTTGACAACCAGGGCGGGCGCCTCAACCGGCTCGCTGGCCAGGCGCTCCAACTGCATTTGGGCGCGTTCCTGTCCGCGAAACACATTCCGGCGCAAGGTGTAGTACGCCGCGCACTGACCCTCAACCACGGGTTGGCCCACGCTGCGCCACCACACGATATCGCGCATCTCGCCGGCCGCGTCGCGCAACCACAGGCGCTGATGGCGGCCTTCCCGGCCGAGCAATTCGATCCGGGCAACCTGAACCGGCGCGCTGCGCAAAATCGGGCGCTCATTGCCCGGCCCGAATGGGGCCAGGCGTTCGAGCTCGCCACACAGGCTTAGCGAGGCGTCCGTCAGAGCAATCGGGAACGACTCGGCAGCCGGCTCACCCATTGCGCTCGCGGTACCGGCATGCGCGCGCAGCCATGCATCGACGCCGCCGCGGAATTCGGCGATCCGGTCGGTGGGGATCGCGAAACCCGCTGCGAGCGGGTGCCCGCCGCTGGCGAGCAACATCTGACCCTGCGACAGGATGGCGGCATTGATGTCAATGCCACTCACGCTGCGGGCCGACCCGCGGGCAATGCCCGGCGGGCCATGCTCGTCGCCGGCGATGAGCATGGCCGGGCGGCCGAGGCGCTCGGAGTAGCCCGACGCAACCACGCCCAGCACACTCGGGTGCCAGTCGGGCGAGGCCATGATCAGGGCAGCGCCCTCGAGCCACTCCGGATGCAGGGCAAGCAGCCGGTCGGCGCTCTCTTCGACGGCCCGCTGAAGAATGCGGCGCTCGCCGTTGAGGGCTTCAATCCGGTCCGCGAGCGGTCGAGCGGCCTCATCGGTGGCCGCGGTCAGCAGCGCCACGGACAACTCGGCCGTGTCGAGGCGGCCGGCGGCGTTCAAGCGCGGGCCGAGCTGGAAACCGATCTCGTCAGCGGTAACCCGGGCAGGATCAAGGCCGGCCGCCCGCAAAAGCGCGCGCAGACCCGGCCGCGGGCCTTCGTGGATGCGGCGCAGCCCAAGCTGCAGCAGGTAGCGTGTGTCGGTGGCCAGGCGGGCGACATCGGCCACGATCCCGAGCGCGACCAGGTCGAGGAGCGCCACGGGGGTCATGGAAGGATCAACTTTCGCCGTTAACGCCTCAGCCACCTTGTAGGCCACACCCACCCCGGGCAGATGCGCCAGCGGATGCTCCGGCGGCAGGCGCTTTGGGTTGACGACGGCCAGCGCTTCGAGCGGAAGGCGCGGCGCGCCATCGGCGTCATGCGCGAGGTCATGGTGGTCGGTGATGATGACTTCCAGGCCCAGCTCGGCGGCCAGGCTGATCTCTGGAAAATCGGTGACGCCGCAGTCGCAGGTGAGAAGAATTCGAATGCCATCCTCGCGCGCCTGGCGAACGCCGTCGCGATTCAGCCCATGGCTGTGGGTGACCCGGTTGGGGATGGTGTAATCGACAAGACCGCCGAGCGCGCGAAGGACGCACACCAGAACGCTGGTAGAGGTCTGACCGTCAACGTCGAAATCGCCCCACACGCGAACGCGCTCGCCGGCCGCGATGGCGGCGCTCAGGCGGGCCACCGCTTCGGCCATTCCAGGAAGTTCGAGCGCGGGCGCCGGGGTGTAGCGCGCAGGGTCGAGGAACGCCAGGGCGCGGGCAGGGTCGCGATGGCCGCGCGCCCAGAGCACATCCGCGACCAGGGGGTGGCCGCCAATGGCAGCGGAAAACTCGGTGGGCGCGGTCATGCCGCTAATTCAGCACGATCAGGACCTGATTCTGCTCGACGGCCTGGCGCGGAGCGACCTTGATCGAGGCGACCGTGCCATCCCGCGGGGCCTTGAGCTCGTTTTCCATCTTCATCGACTCGAGCACGATCAGGACCTGGCCCTTTTTGATCGGGTCGCCTTCCTGGGCGGTGATGGCAACGATGAGGCCGGGCATGGGCGAGCGGACGTTGAGCTCGCCGCTGGTGGGCACAAAGGCGCCGCCGGCCTCCGCCAGGCGCTTGGCCCGCTCGTCGACCACTTTGACGTGGTGGAGCGTGCCGCTGATCAGGATGCGGTATTCGCCTTCGTGCTGCTCGACCAGGGCTTCATAGGACTTGTTGTCCAGCAAAACCGAGTACAGGCCGCCATTGTCGATCGACTGGAAGTCGAGCGCGCGCGGCACCCCATCGATCAGGACACTCCCCTCGCGGTTGATATCGATCGTGAAGGATTTGTCCCCGACGACGGTGATGTACTTCATGGCGCGATATTGTAGCGGCGCGGACGGATGGGCGGGCGAGAGGCTTCAACTGTCAGGCAAACGTCAGTTCCCCCCGCCGCTTTCTTCGACATACTCCGAGGGTATGCCGAATCGCGCGCCGCCCGACTTCGTACTCGGCTCGGGCGACGCTGGCGCATGAATCCGCAGAACATCCGTTCTATTATTTCTTGTTCCGGGGTAAGATTGGAGCTCTTTCGCAAAAGCCATGCTGACTGAACTGCGCGTGCGCGACTTCGCCATCATCGACGCCCTGAGCGTCGAATTCCTGCCCGGGTTGAACGCTATCACCGGCGAGACCGGGGCGGGCAAAAGCATCATCCTGGACGCCATCAGCCTGCTGCTGGGCGATCGGGCGGACGCCGGGCTGGTCCGAGCCGGGTGCGAGCGAGCCCACATCGAAGGCGTCTTCACCCTCGACGAGAAACGCAGCCCGCAGGTCGACGCGGTCCTGGCCGAACACGGGCTGGAGAACGAGGATCCGCGCCAGATCATCCTCGCCCGCGAAGTGCGGGCCAGCGGCCGGGCGCTGTGCCGGGTGAACGGGCGGGCGGTCGGACAGGCCGTTCTGCGCCAGCTTGGCGAGCTCCTCATCGACGCCCACGGCCAGAGCGAGCATCTGTCACTTCTCCGCCCGCGCGAGCACGTCAACCTGCTCGACACCTTTGCTGGCTGCTGGGACTTGCGCCGCAAGGCGGCCGAAAAAGTGGCCGCCCTGCGGATGACCCGCAAAGACATCGACGACATCACCGCCCACGCCCGCGAGCGCGCCCGGCGGGTGGACATGCTCAAGTTTCAGCTTGAGGAGATCCGCGCCGCGCGCCTCAAGCCAACGGAAGAAGACAGCCTGACCGATGAGCACTTGCGCCTGGCCAACGCCGAGGCGCTGGCTGAGCACGCCGACGCCGCCTATGCCGCCCTGTACGAATCGACCCGCGAATCGCCGGGCGCTCTGGACCAGATCGCCGTCGCCGCGCGGGCGCTGGCCAACCTGATCCGCTATGACCGGCAGTTCGAGGACTACAGCCGCCAGCTCAACGACGCGACCGCCGTGATTGAGGACGTGGCGCGCTCGGTCCGCGACTATCGCGAGGCGATCGAATTCAATCCGCAGCGCCTGCGGAGTGTCGAATCGCGGCTCGAGGCGCTCAAGCGCCTCAAGCGCAAATACGGCGAATCCGTGGCGGCGGTGCTGGCCTTCGCCGAGCAGGCCGAGGCCGAGCTCAATCAAATCGAGAACAGCGAGGAGCGCCTCGAAACGCTCCGCCGGCAAGAGCGCGGCCTGGCCGCCGAACTCAGCGCCCTCGCCCTGACCCTTTCCCGCCAGCGCGAGCGGTCGGCCGCCCAACTCGGCGCCGAAGTCGAGACGGAGCTGCAGGATTTACGGATGGGCGGAGCACGTTTTGCGGTGGGCTTCGGGTACGAGACCGGCGAAGGCGGGCTGGACCTCCCAGCGGCGGAGCTCGAGCGCCTGGCCGCGCTGAGGGCCTCGCCGGCCGATGCCCGCGCCGGTGGGCCGCCCGCGCCGGGGCCGGTGCGCTTC
>JBKJQK010000117.1:0-4516 GCA_046594095.1 Anaerolineae bacterium
TGAACGCCGATTTGCGCGAGCGGCTGCGCCGACTCGGGGTGACTAAAGGCGCCGCCCATCTCAAGCCCTCTACCCGGCCGCGTGAGCCGGAGTTCACCTCACCAGCGCAGCGCGGCACAGCCAGCGAGCCGCCGCTTGCGGCCGCCACGCTCGAGCCGGTGGTCACGGCCTTTGGCCCGGCCTGGTTTCACCGCACGGTCTATCCCATCGGGCACGCCCATGGCGACCGGCCCCTGGCTGCCGCGCTCGACCTCGCCCCCGACGCGCTCTCCCAACTGACCAGCGGCCTAAACGCCCCCCTGCGAGACGCGATCTTCCTCGACACCGAGACGACCGGGCTGGCCGGCGGGTCCGGCACCCTGGCGTTCCTGGTGGGGCTGGGGTATTTCACCGCGGCAGAACCCAACGAAGCGGGACCCTCTGAGACGACCGCCGGCGCCCACTTCGTCGTCGACCAGTACTTCCTGCGCGACCCGGCGGCCGAAGTGGCGATGATGACGGCCATCGACCAGCGCATGTATGGGCATCCCGCGTTGGTCACGTTCAATGGCAAGGCCTTTGATATCCCTTTGCTCGAGACCCGCTTCGTCATGTCGCGGCTCGCCCCGCCCTTCTCCGAACTGACCCATCTCGACCTGCTGATGCCCGCCCGGCGGATGTGGCGCGGCTCGCTGGCCTCGTGCAGCCTGGGTTCGCTCGAGTTCCACTTGCTCGGGGTGCGGCGCGACCAGCAGGACATTGCGGGCTTTCTCATCCCGCAGCTGTATCGCGAGTATTTGCAGACCGGCGACATGGCCGACATGACCCGGGTGATGTATCACAACCTGCTCGACATCCTGTCGATGGTGACCCTGGCCGCCCGGCTGAGCGACGCCTTTCATACCCCGGCGAGCGCTCATGAGCACCTGGCGGTCGCCCGTCAACATGCCCGGGCCGGAGCCTGGCCCGAGGCCGAACGTGCCTATCGCGCGGCTGCGACGCGTTACGACGCCGGCGCCCAGGTCGAGATCCAGCGCCAGCTCGCCCGGGCCCTCAGGCGCCAGGGCCACCACGACGACGCCGCCGAGGTCTGGGAAGCCCTGGCCGACGGCGAGGGCGCGGCTGCCGCTGAAGCCCTGACCGAGCTGGCCAAGCACTACGAGTGGCGGGCCGTCGACGTATCTCGCGCGCTCATGTGCGCGCGCCGGGCCGCGCGGCTGGCGACGGACACCTTAACCCGTGAGGCGTTGTGGCATCGGATTGAAAGGCTGGAGCGCAAGCGGGATGGGCTTCAGCACGACAGACAACAAACATGACCTGCCAACGAGCGCGATTGCGTTGCAGGAGAAGGGAAGAACGGGAGAATCCAAAGATACTCCTGTTCTCCCGTTCTCCTGCAAATCGATTCGACTAATCTTGTCGTTGCGAGAGAGATTCCCATGGACTCCACCTTCGAGGTGGAGCCCACCTGATCACACCTTACCCACCTGACCAAACCTTACATGACATACGACGACATCTTCTTCGACTGCGACAGCACGTTGTGCGCAATTGAGGGCATTGACGAGTTGGCCCGCCTGAAGGGCGCCGGCGAGCGGATCGCGGCGCTGACCGACGCCGCCATGAACGGGACGCTCAAGCTCGAAGACGTGTATGGCGAGCGGCTGGGCGCGTTGCGCCCGTCGCGCGACGACCTACGGGCCATCGCCGAGCGATATCAACAGTCCGCCGTTCCGACCGCCCGAGAGGTCGTCCACGAGCTCATGCGCCAGGGGCGGCGGGTCTTCATCGTTAGCGGTGGGTTGGCCGACGCCGTGGTGCCGTTCGGCGAATGGCTGGGCGTGCCCGAGGGTCGCATCCGGGCGGTCGGCCTGCGCTACGACGCGGACGGCGCGTATGCCGGCTACGACGAAGCCAGCCCGCTCACCACCCAGAACGGCAAGGCCGGGATCATCCACGCCCTGCGCGCGCCGGGGCGCCTGGCGATGCTGGTTGGCGACGGGGCCAGCGACCTGGCCGCCGCCGGCGCGGTCGATCTCTTCGTCGGATATGGCGGGGTTGTATTCCGTCCTAAAATCGAAGAGCATTCTCCCGTCTATCTCTACGAGAGCGATCTGTGGCCCGTCGTCCACCTGGCAACAGGCGACATCCTGGCCGGCCCGGAAAGGAAAACGAACACCTAAATGAACATCGGCATCATTGGCTGCGGCAACATCAGCCAGATCTACCTGACCGCCCCCAAGCGCAACCCCGCCCTCAATATCACGGCCTGCGCCGACGTCCTGCTCGAGCGGGCCGAGGCGAAGGCCCGCGAGCACGGCATCCAGGCTCTGACGGTTGAGGGGATGCTGGCTGACCCCGCGATTGATATGGTTATCAACCTGACCATCCCCGCCGCGCACGGGCCAGTCGCCCTCCAGGCCCTGGCGGCCGGCAAACACGTCTACAACGAGAAGCCGCTGGCCATCACCCGCGCCGACGCGCAGGCGATGCTCGACCTGGCGGCGAAGAAGGGGTTGCGGGTCGGCTGCGCGCCGGATACTTTTCTGGGCGCGGGGCTCCAGACCTGCCGCAAGCTGATCAACGATGGGGCGATCGGCCGGCCGGTGGCGGCGACCGCCTTCATGCTCGGGCACGGCCCGGAGGGCTGGCATCCCGATCCCGAATTCTTCTACCAGCCGGGGGCCGGCCCGATGTTCGACATGGGCCCGTACTATCTAACCGCCTTTATCCACCTCCTTGGCCCGGCGGCGCGAGTGACCGGCTCGGCCCAGGCCAGCTTCCCCGAACGCGTGATTGGCAGCGCGGCCAGGAAGGGTCAGACGATCAAGGTGAATACCCCGACTCATGTGGCCGGCGTGCTGGATTTCGCCTCGGGGGCAGTGGCGACGATTGTGACCTCGTTCGACGTGTGGTCGGCCCAGGTGCCGCGGATCGAGATCTACGGCAGCGAGGGGACGCTGAGCGTGCCCGATCCCAACACATTTGGGGGTCCGGTTCTGCTGCGCGGCGCGACGGATAGGGACTTACGCGAGGTCCCGCTAACGCACCCAAATCACGAGAACTGCCGCGGGCTGGGGCCGGCCGACATGGCGACGGCGATCGCCTCGGGCCGGCCGCATCGCGCGAGCGGTGCGCTGGCCTGGCACGTGCTGGACATCATGCATGCGATTCATGACGCCTCGCGCGAGGGCCGGCACATCACCCTGACGAGTCAATGCGCGCAGCCGGCGGCCCTGCCAATCGGACTGGCGCCGGGCGTGCTGGATGCGTAGGGGCGGTCAACAGAAGAAAGGAAAGAGAAGGGTCCGTCGACGGGGTTTGGTATAATCGTAACGTTCGTTTGGAGGCGTGGTGTAGTGGTCTAACATGCTGCCCTGTCAAGGCAGAGATCGCGGGTTCAAATCCCGTCGCTTCCGCTATTAGACAATGTCAGAAAGACGCTGGCAAACTCGGGTCGAGGTTTGAATCCAACGATCTTCCTCTTCTCGATGTCGACCTTAATCGACTCAAACAGCCCCTGGAGAATCTGAACCTTCTCTGGGGGTTGCGCTTTTTCCCAGAGAAGCTGCATGTCCTCAAGTGCCTTGATTGCCGTCCCTACATCGACGGCTTTTGTCGCCTTGGGTATCAGCGCAAGTTCCGACTTCACCCTCTCCATCTCACGGTCATAGTCACCTTGCCCCATGTTTCCGGCCTGGAACATATGGTTGAGACGTTGGCGTTGAGCCTCTAGGCTCTTGCGCTTGCGTTCTGCGCTGATGGATTCGTCTCCCTTTGTAAGCAAGCGGATCGCCTCGGCCTTCACGCGTTCTGGCATCTTCAGTGATCCGACGATGGCATCCACATCGGGAAGCAGCGAATCCTCAGGTAGAGACACGCGCTTTGTGCCGCATTCCAAGCCTGAGTTCGCGGATGTACAGCGGTAAGCAGCCCTGTCCGTGTGACTCCCCCAACGCATGGACCGAAGAGGGCGACCACACACAGAGCAAACGGCAAGTCGCCCAAGAATGTAGACCCGACTGGGAAGGGTTTTTCGACCAGCGTAGCGCTTGCCGCGTTTCTTTCGGACGTCTTGGCAGGTCTGGAATAGCTCAAGGGGAACTATGGGCTGATGGTGGCCTTGGACCCATGTCCACGAAGACTTGCTGGTGCGAGCTCGTTTCCCCGACTTCGTCTCCCGGTTTGAAAGGCCACGGTAGCCGACCTCACCGGTATAGAACCGGTTTGACAGAATCATCCGCATGGTGTCTTTGCTGAACGGTCTTGGTCCCCAGTTCCCAGTCGTGGTTTTCCCTTTCGAGTTCAGCCACTCCGCAATCTTCCGATCTGTGTAGATGCCACTTGCGTAGAGCTGGAAGGCCTCAAGGACGATTGGGGCATCCTCGGATGGGACGTCTTGGCGGTCAACCGTCCTTATCAGCCTGTAGATAAAGTCCTTCTTTGGGCGCTTTGGTACGGGTATTGGCCCAGCAACGCTCTGAGCGCCTGAGTCGTATTGGCGACGACCAGGGCCGAAATGGCGCGCCAGGCGCAG
>JBKJQK010000140.1:0-10761 GCA_046594095.1 Anaerolineae bacterium
CACGAACACGCCCAGGATGATGTCGAGGTATTTGTAGCGACTCATGGAAGGACCGAGTGTCCGTGTTGTTGGTCAGCAACGTGGCCTCTGCTGCCAAAATTGTTGAACTTGGCCAGCTCGGACCCCTTGCGCTGACCTTTGACGCGGGCACGCTGATCTTCCCGCTCAGCTACATCTTTAGCGATGTGCTCACCGAGGTGTATGGCTATGCGGTCTCGCGGCGGGTGATCTGGATTGGTTTCGGCTGCCTGTTCCTCACCAGTCTCGTGCTGATCGGGGTGGGACGACTGCCCGGCGAGGCGTTCTGGCTGTCGACCACCGTCTCCGGCGACCCCGCGGCGGCCGACTTCGGACAGCAGGCGTACGAAAAGATATTCGGCCTGACCTGGCGAATTGTGCTGGGCAGCCTGGTTGCATATTGGTCGGGTTCATTTCTCAACGATTTTGTCCTGGCCAAACTCAAAGTCCGCACGGCCGGCCGCTTTCTGTGGATGCGGACCATCGGGAGCACCCTGATCGGCGAGGGTGTGGACACGCTAGTCTTCGCCCTGATCGCCTTCGCCGGCGCGCTGCCCAACGACGTTCTGATCACCTTGATTCTATCGAACTACGTGTTCAAAGTCGGGGTCGAAGTGCTGTTCACACCCCTGACCTACGCAGCGGTCAACCGGCTCAAGAAGGCCGAAGGTGTCGACGTCTACGACCAGACCACCGACTTCAATCCATTCATTCTTTCGAGCGCGAAAGGCTAGTTCCGCGGAGGCAGGATGCGAGTAGGTCTCGATTTCGGGACGACCAACACCAGCGCGGCGATCGTCGTGGACGGCGTCCCGCGAGTGTTGCCGCTTGACCCATCCGGCCCGGCCCCGGCCATTCTGCGCTCGGCGCTTTTTCTTACCCGTCCCGACGCGACCGGCGGCGGGGTCAGCCTGCCCTACATCGGGCGCGCAGCCATCGATCGTTTCACCCAGGGCAACGTTGGGCGGGTGATCGACTATCAGCTTAAGTTCATCGGCACCACCGACATCCTCTTGGGCGACCTGCCCTCGATCTCGCAGGCAATGTACTCGGAGGTTGACGCCAACGCCCCGGGCCGGCTCTTCCAGTCACTCAAGACCGAGATGCGTTCCCGGACCTATGAGGGCACGAGCGTGTTTGGGATGCGCTACAGCATCGAAATGCTCGTCGGCACGCTGCTGCGCGGCATTGCCGAACGCATCGAGTCGATCACCGAAGAAACAATCACCGGAATGACCGTGGGCCGGCCGGTACGCTACTCCGAAGATGAGGGCGAGAATAGGCTGGCCCTCGAGCGCATGCGGGACGCGTGCGCGCTGGCAGGCCTGCCGGAGGTCAAGTTCCTGGAGGAGCCCGGCGCCGCCGCGCTGTCGTATCTGCGCGATTCGGCCCGGGCGGAGACCGTGTTGGTGTTTGATTTCGGGGGCGGGACCTTTGACGTCACGATCTTGCGCGCCGATGGCGCCGGCGGGGCGGAGACTCTGGCGACGGCCGGGGTGCCGGTGGGCGGCGAGCTGTTCGATCAGCGCCTGACCCTCGGCCGTCTGGCCGACCACTTCGGGGCAGGAGCGACGATGCTCACCCACCTCGGCGCCGACCGCGTGCCGGTGCCCAGCTACATCATCCACATGCTGGGCGACTGGGAAACGATCGTCGAACTCTCCCGGCGCGAGCACATGAACACCATCGAGCTGATGGTGGCCACCGGCGACCGGCCCATCCAGTTGCGCGCGCTGCGCGATCTGGTACAGCGCAACTTCGGGCTGCCCTTCTACGAGCAGGTCGAGCAGGTCAAGGTCGCCCTGAGCGGCGCCGAGCGCGCCCGCTTTCGGATGGAAATGGGCGAGATCTTGATTAGCGACACAATCCGACGGGTGGAGTTTGAACGGTTGATCGGCCCGGACGCCCGGCGGGTCGAAGCGTGCATGGATGGCGCCCTGGCCCGGGCCGGGCTGAAGGCGAACGACATCGACATCGTGTTGCGTACGGGCGGCTCTTCGCGCATCCCGATGTTTGGACGCATGCTGGCTGAGAAGTTCGGCGCGGCCCGCTTGCGCGAGATCGACGCCTTTACGAGTGTGGCGGCTGGTTTGGCGATCGCGGCGAATGCATAGGAACGTTGCGGCATTTAGAACACGGATTACACGGATGCGCACGGATGGTCACGAATCCTTTTATGGATTTATCCGTGGAAGTCCGTGCGCATCCGTGTGATCCGTGTAACAACGCAGCGAGGATGCGTCACGCCCGCTAGGACAGGCAGGCGCGCAGGCGGCGGGCGGAGTCGATCAGCGCGGCGTCCGTATCACGGCCATAACCGCCGCTCTTGGGCAACCCGCCGATCTCCAGGATCGCGGGACCTGCGAAACCGCCCCGGGTGAGGGCTTCGAAGTAGGCCTCGAAATTGACGGTACCCTGCCCTATTGGAAGATGGTGGTTGACGACCGGCAGCGGCGTGTCGGCCACGTGCAGCATCTGCATGCGCGGGGCGAGGGCGAGGTATTTGTCGACATCGCCCGGCACCGCATGGTTGAGGTCCCATACAAAACCAAGCCCCTCCACGGCTCGGAGCGCGCGCGCGCAGGCTGCCGGCGATTTGAAGGGATGCCATTCCGGTTCGTTCTGCTCAATTCCAAATCGGAAGCCGAGATCGCGACCCAGCGCGACGCCCGCCTCGAGCGGGTCATAGAGATCGTCCTCAAACGCAAAGGCTTCAGCGTCGCTGGCCGGAAAGCGCAGCACGAGGTGCCAGTGCGCGCACGCGCAGCCCAGAGCCGTAATCGCGGGCAAGTTGGCCTGAAGCACATCAAGCGGCGTCAGCCCTCTCGCTGTCCGCCCCGAGGGCGAATCGATCCGAACGACGATTTCCATGACCGGCACGATCGCGGCCTCGCGCAGGCGCGCTCTGACCTCGGCCAGATCTCCTCCCAGGTGCGCGGCGGACAGGCCCTCTTCTGGGCCAGGGAATTGGATGGCCTGAAACCCCGCTTCGGCGGCGAAGGCGACCTCAGCGACGGCGGGACGCCAATTGTTGGTGAAGAATCGGCCGTTCATGCCGATCTTGATGCGGGGTGGGTTCATGGAAAACGCTTGGTGCCCCCGGGCCGCGGGCACCTCAAGGACATGCGGATTCTAGTCCTCGAACTGGCGCGCCCGCTCGTGGCCGGCCGGGGTCAAGAATAGATGGCCGTTCACGGCCTGAGCGACGCCCTGGCGGAACGCGACGGCCAGCACGGCCTCTGCGAAATTGCGCGACCAGCGCAGCTCTCCGCGCAGGTGGCCAACCTCGGCCTCATGCTCCTCGCCGGCAATGCCCTCGTGGTTCGACAGGTGGAGGACCAGCGTGTCGGCCGCAAACGCAAGCTTCTGGCGGCGCACCCGCCGAGCCCGGACGATGACGCCGTTCAGCGGAGAGAGCAGATTGGCCAGGCCAAAGCACACCCCGCACCAGGTGGAAATCGCGCCAGCCACCGACGCATCCAGGACGAGGGCAACCGCGAATCCAGCAGCCGCGCAAAAGACCCCGATCAGAACCGCCAGGCCAATCATGACGGGGAGCCGGTCCGTGAGCAAATAGGCTGTCGCCGCGGGCACGATCATGAGCGCCACCACGAGGACCGCCCCAACCGCCGTGAATGCGCCCACGGCCGTAATCGACACCGTGGTCATGAGCAGATAGTGGACGATGACCGGCGAGAAGCCCAACACAGCTGCCAGTCCGGGGTCAAAGGTGGCCAGCTTGAGCTCTTTATAAAACAGGCCAATAAAGGCCAAGTTCATGACAACCAGGGCACTCATCACCCACACCGACTGCGGGCCCAGATTCAGATTACCGATGAGAAGCGGATCGAACGGAGCGAATTCGATGTTGCCGAACAAAATCGCGTCGGCGTCGAGGTGGACGTTTCCGGCAAACTTCGTGACCAGGAAAGTGCCCAGGGCGAACATTGCCGGAAAGACGATCCCGATCGCGCTTTCGCCCCCCACCCGGCGGGTGTTCTGGAGCGCTTCGACCAGGCTGACGGTTACCACCGCGGCGAGCGCCGCGCCAAAGAAGCCGATTAGCAGATTCGGGCCATTGGCGAGGAAATAGCCGGCCACCAGGCCGGGCAGGATAGCGTGGCTGATCGCGTCGGCCATCATCGCCATCCGGCGCAAGACGAGAAAGCAGCCCAGCAGCGCGCAGGCCGCCGCGCACAGACCCCCAATCAGAATTACCGCAAATACGTAGTCCATGTCCTCTCACCGCCCCACCGGTTGAGGCTGCATTGCTTTGTCGCGATTGCGGCGACGCCGGATCGCCGCCCAGGTCAGACCGCGCTCGGGCGCAAAAAACAGGGAGAAGAGGGTGATCGCTGTGAGGCTCAGGATGATCATCGGGCCGGTTGGAATCCCGCGATCGGAGACCGACAAAAGCGCGCCCGACACGCCGGATAGCGCCCCAAACAGCGCGGACAGCAGGATCATCACGATCAGGCGGTTGGTCCATTGCCGGGCGGCCACCGCGGGCCCGACGAGCATGGCCGCCATCAGCACCACCCCGACCGTCTGCAGACCGATGACGACGGCGATGACGATCAAACCGGTCAGAATGATGTTAAGACCCTGAACGGGCAGGCCGATGCTGGCCGCGAAGCCGGCGTCGAATGAGAGCAGCTTGAATTCCTTGTAGAGCAAGGCAACCACAAACAGCGCCACCCCGCCCAGGCCGGCCATCGTAACCACGTTCTCGGTGATGAGGGTGGCCGCCTGACCAAACAGGAAATGATCCAAACCGGCCTGATTCGCGTCATTGCGTTTGTTGATAAAGGTCAGCAGCAGAATTCCGAACCCAAAGAACACGCTCAGGATGATGCCAAGGGAGGTGTCCTCGCTGATCTTTGTGTCACGGACAATGCGGAGCAGGAGGAAGGCGCCGATCCAGCCGGAGATCGCCGCGCCAACCAGCAAGACGATCGGCGTCTTGCTGCCGGTAAGCATATAGGCCAGACACACGCCCGGGAGGGCCGCATGGGCGAGCGCATCGCCGAGCAAGCCCTGCCGGCGGAGGACGGCGAAACAGCCGAGCACGCCGCTTACAATGCCGAGCAGGGCGGACCCGAGCGCCACGCTGCGCAGGGTGTAGTCGGTGAAGAGGCCAAGAAAGGGCATGGCGTTTCAGGCCGCTCCATGTTTGAAGGCATACGGCCGGCCGCCATACGCCCGGGCGAGGTTCTCCCGGGTGAAGACCGCGTCGAAGGGTCCGAAGGCAATCATCCGCACGTTCATCAGGGCCACCCAGTCGAAATAGTCCGGCGCGCTGTCAAGATCGTGGTGGACGCAAATGACCGTTTTGCCGCGCTCGCGCAGCTCCTGGAGCAGGCCGACAATGGCCTTTTCGGTCACCGCGTCGACACCCACGAACGGCTCGTCCATTACATATAGCTCTGCGTCCTGAGCCAGGGCGCGGGCGAGAAAGACCCGCTGCTGCTGGCCGCCGCTGAGCTGGCTGATCTGGCGCCTGGCGTAGTCGGCCATGCCGAGGTGCTCGAGGCTCTGCATCGCCCGCTCGGTCTCGGCTCTGCCCGGGCGTTTGAACCAGCCCAGCTTCCCGTAGGTGCCCATCACCACCACGTCGAGGGCGCTTGTCGGAAAGTCCCAGTCGGCGGACGTGCGCTGGGGCACATAGCCCACCTTTTGGCGCGCCTCGGCATAGGTCGTTCCAAACACGCGGACACTTCCCGACGAAATCGGGACCAGCCCCAGGGCGGCCTTGATCAGGGTACTTTTTCCCGCGCCGTTTGGGCCGATGATGGCCATGAGCTTGCCTTTGGGAACCGACAGGTCCACGTCCCACAGGACGGGCCGCTCGTGATAGGCGACGGTGAGGTCGTCGATCTGGAGCGGCGTATCGACGTCAATGGCAGAAAGTTGGGTTTGCATAGAACGTAGGTCTTTTTTTGCTCAACGCAGCGCGCCGGCTATCGTATCGATGTTGTGTTTGACCATGCCGTAGTAGGTTCCCTCGGGCGTGCCGTCGGTGCCCATCGCATCAGAGAAGAGCTCGCCCCCGATCCGTACGTCCCAACCCCGTGATCGAACGGCCTCTTGAACGGCCCGGACCGTCGACTCGGGAACGGAGGACTCGACAAAGATCGCCCTGATTTTGCGCTCGGCGATGAAATCGGACAGGGATTGGACGTCGGCGGCGGAGATTTCGCTGGCCGTGCTGATCCCCTGCAGCCCGCGCACCTCCATGCCATACGCCCGGCCGAAGTAGCCAAACGCGTCGTGGGCGGTGATCATCACGCGTTGTCCGGCCGGAATGCTGGCCATCTGATCCCGGGCGTACTGGTCAAGGGTGTTGAGAGTTTTGAGATAGGTCGTGGCGTTTGCGCCGTAATAAGCGGCCGACTCAGGATCGAGCTCGGATAAGGCGCTGGCGACGGTGCGGGCGGCCGATTGCCAAAGGCTGACGTCGAACCAGATGTGGGGGTCGTATTTGCCTTCGAATTCAGGCGGCTGGCGGAGGAGCGCAAGATCGATGTCGCGGCTGACGGCCACGGTGGGCTGGCCGGTGATCTCGATCTTCTCGAACAGCTCGGCCATCCGCCCCTCGAGATGCAGACCGCCGTAGAAGATGATGTCGGCGTTCCCCAGCCGGAGCGCGTCGCCGGCGCTGGGTTTGTAGAGGTGCGGGTCAACCCCCGGCCCCATCAAGCCGCGCGCGATCACCCGATTGCCGCCGACATTCTTGACGATGTCGGTGATCATCCCGACAGTCGACAACACGTTCACCTGACGCTGGGCGATGCCGACGCGCGAGGGCGGTCCTTTGGCGCAGGCCGCGGAAAGGGCCAGGGTCGCCGCAAACAGGAGCGGCAAGATTCGGGAACGGAAACGCCATGGCCTCAACACAATTCGCGCGATTCTAATTTAGGCACGCCTAAATGTCAAGGGGTCCAGCATTCGTAGAGCGCGGGCGCAGGAATTGTACGGGTGACCAACCTTGGATTGCGGGCGGACCGCCCGCAATCTATGCCGGCCGAGAGCAATGCCAAGCATGCCTGGTTCGCGGGCAAGGGCGAGGGCGACGCCGGAGTGTGGGCGAGCATAGGTTGTGCGGGCGCGGGACTACCCTCCGCACCCGCCTTCCATGTCCGACAGAGCACCGGACAGGTGGTTGGGCTACAATCGCTACAATGGCTGACGATATTCAACTATTCGGCGAGTCGGAGGCGCCGCTCCCCGCGCCTGACGATGTGCGAGTGACTGACTACCGGGTCATGCCCTGGCCCGACGGCACCCGGGTAACGGTCGAAATGGGACTCACGCCCTTTCGGATATTTCCAGCCATGGATATTTCGATCGCCAAGCCCGACGGCGAAGTGGTCCGCCAGATCTCATGCGTGGGCGCCCTCGAGCGGCGGCCCGCCCCCACCCTGCACCTCCCGCCGATGGAGCGCGGCGCAAATTTGCTGGCCGTCATTGAAATGCTTCACGGCGACGACATTCGCCAGCGGGTGATCGTGCCGTTCGCGGTAGCGGGCCCCATCATCAAAGCCTCAGTTGCGGACTAGGCCGGCCCGCACCGCGTAGAATTCACGCGATGGACTTCAGAGACAGCGCACCCGCTCCCGCCGCGCAGCCGGCCGCCGAAAGTTCAGCGCCGGCCGCTGGGGCCCTCCCCCGCCCGCGCGTCCACGACGCATTTGGCCGGCACATCCATTACCTGCGCGTATCGCTGACGGATAAGTGCAACCTCCGGTGCGTCTATTGCATGCCGGAGCAGATGGTTTTCCGGCCCAACGAGGAAATGTTGACCGACGCCGAGATGGTCACGGTCCTCCAGGCCGCATCGCTGCTGGGCTTTGACAAATACCGCCTGACCGGGGGCGAGCCCACCGTCCGGCCCAGCCTCGTCGATATCGTGCGCGAGATCCGGGCCTTGCCTAACACCCGCGAAATCGCGATGACGACCAACGGCTTGAAGTTGGGCAAACTCGCTCGGCCGCTCAAGGCCGCCGGCCTCGATCGGGTGAATATCAGCATTGATTCGCTCGATCCGGCCAAGTTCAAGCGCATCACCCGCTGGGGCGATGTGCGCGAGGTGCTCAAGGGCATCACCGCGTCGGAAGAGGCCGGCCTGACCCCGATTAAACTCAACGCCGTCGTCATCCGCGGCTTCAACGAAGATGACGTCATCGACCTGGCCTCGCTCACCATAGACCGGTCGTGGCAATTTCGCTTTATCGAAGTCATGCCCTTCGGCGATGTGGCTGAATTCCAACAGGCCAATATTGTCACGACCCGCGAGATGATGGACCGCATCCAGGCCGCGCTCGGCCCGCTGGCTGAGGCCAACGGCGGGCAGCTCGATGGCGAGGCGCGCATGTTCCGCCTTCCCAACGCAAAGGGCACAGTTGGGTTCATCAGCCCGGTCACCGCGCCGTTCTGCGCGAGCTGCAACCGCGTCCGGCTGACTGCCGACGGAACGCTTCGGTTGTGCCTGCTCAAGGATGGCGAGGTTGACCTTAAGTCGCCGCTTCGGCGCGGCGCGCGGGCCGAAGATCTGGTCGACGTGATCCGCGAGGCGATCTGGCGCAAGCCGTGGGGACATGACCTGGCCGACGGGATCATCCCGCTGAATCGGGTCATGAGTGAGATCGGCGGGTAATGGCCGCGCTCTCACATCTGAACGACGACGGCGAGGCGCGCATGGTTGACGTCGGAGCCAAGGACGACACCCGGCGGGTGGCCGAGGCGCGCGGCCGGATTGTGATGCGCCGCGACGCTTTTGATGCCCTGGTGGCCGGTCAACTCAAGAAGGGCGACGCGCTGGGCGCGGCCCGCATCGCCGGAATCATGGCGGCCAAACGAACCAGCGATCTCATTCCGTTGTGCCACCCAATTTCGCTCACCAAGGTTGAGGTCCGGCTCACGCCCGAGGCGCTGGACGGGGCGATCGGCGCGGTCGAGATTGCCAGCCGGGTCGAATGCATCGGCAAGACAGGTGTTGAGATGGAAGCCCTGACGGCCGTCAGCGTAGCCGCCCTGACCGTCTATGACATGGTCAAGGCCCTCGATCGGGGAATGCGCATCGACGGGATTGTACTGGTGAGCAAGTCGGGCGGGAAGTCCGGCGATTACCGTCGAGCGCAATGAAAATCATTCTCTTTGCGACTTTGCGCGATCGGGCGAAGGCAGGCGTGGTCGAGATTGCGCTCGATGGGCCGATCTCGGTGGCCGGCCTGCGGGGCGAGGTTGCCCGCCAGCACACAGCCCTGGCCGAACTCGTCCCGCAGTCCCTCGTGGCGGTCAATCTGGAATTCGCTTTTGATGAGGACATGGTCAAACCCGGCGACGAAGTGGCGCTCTTTCCGCCGGTGAGCGGAGGCTGACGGTTATAGGTCAACCGGCATGACATCGCCCTCGATAGGCAGCCTGAGCGGCGCGCCGAACCGGCACAACATGACTTATCCCACTTACCTCGCCATAACCGCCGACGCGATTGACCTCAACGCTCTTCAGCGCGTGGTGACCACTGATCTTGACGGCACCGTCGTGTCTTTCATCGGGACGGTGCGGGGCGTTACGCCGGGCGCGCCGGAACCGGTGACGACCCGCCTTGAATATGAAGCGTATGCGCCCATGGCCCGGGCGAAACTCGCCCAGGTCGCGGATGAAATGCGGTCGAAATTCTCCGACATCCACGGCATCGCGCTCGTCCAGCGAATCGGCGATATGGCCGTCGGGGAGCCGGTCGTGGCCGTGTGCGTCAGTTGCGGACACCGCGGCGGGGGCGCGTTTGACGCGGCCCGGTATGGCATCGACCGGCTCAAGCAAGTCGTTCCCGTGTGGAAAAAAGAAACGCGCCCCGATGGGAGCGCGTGGGTGGAAGGTGATTACGTTCCGGCCAAAGGCGACTGATAGGCCAAACCCGTCGCTTACGATTACGTTCCGGCGAAGGGCGACTGACGCGGCACGCGCGTCGGAGTGGGGGCTATCAGACTTCCGGACGCGGGAGTCGCGCCCGGCATTGCTCGCAGAAGAGATCAGACTCGAGCGTCTCGCGGATTTGAGCCCGCCCAACGCAAAACTCGCAGTTGTCGTACGACTCCCAGTCTTTCTCGACGCCGAGATCGTCCGAGGCAACATCCGGCCGAACGAGGGGATTCGGGTCCAAGGTTGCGTTGTCGGCCATCAGTGTTCCGGATTGTCTCCGGGTTGCCCGAGTTGTCAAGGCATCAGCTCTTTGTGAAAAAGTTCACTTCTTACTGGATCACCCTGATCGAAGCCTCGCTAACGCTCGCGGGGCATTTCGCGGTCTGGGCACAGCATAAGACCGCGGCGCTGAGCCTGAGCGCGCATGAGCTCGGCGACTTCACCAACTTCACCCCGGGCGCGGGCGTTTTCGCGAACGAGTGGTTCTACCTCCCCGTTTGGGCGGCCGGCCTCGCCCTCGGGATCGCGGCCACTCGCGCGCGACCGACCTCGACAAGGCTTGGCCTAACCGGCTTAGGCCTGTTTACGGCCCAGTTCGGGTTGCCCCGTTACGAGCGTTGGACGAATCCCGAATTCCGGGCGCAGCTTTTGATCACAATTGCCGTCCTCGTCCTGATCCTCCTCCTCGCGGCCGGCCTGCGCCTGCTCCTGCGCGGCGACCGCCTCATTGTTCGGCTGGCCGCGGCAGGCCTGCCCGCCCTAAGTGCCGTTCCGCTCGCCGGCTATCTGGTCGTCAGGCCGTTTATCGAGACGCTGTAT
>JBKJQK010000167.1:0-7719 GCA_046594095.1 Anaerolineae bacterium
TCGCTGATAAAGGCGAACGAGCGGGCCTTGCTCACCTGATCCTGCATTTCATAGACCAGGCGAAGCATGAACTCGACGACTGGGCGCATCGACGTTGACACGTCGACGACAACCGTGAGTTTCGGCTTCAGATGACGCCGCCGGTAGCGGAGTTCGATGGGAACGCCGAGGTTGCGCATATTGGCCCGCAGTGTGCCCCGGGTGTCGAACATGCCGCGCTTTCCGCGCCGCAGCCGGAGCGCTGCCCGCGAGCGCAATCGCGCCACCAGCCGGCGCACATGAGCGCGCAGCTCGTCCGCCTCGATGTCGCTCAGGCGATTGAGCGGCCGGTCCATCAACTCGTCGACCTGGCGCCGGCGCTGGGTGTCCTCGTCGCGTTGGTTGAGCATGGATTGCCCGACAAAACGGGAGATCTGCTCGCGCATTGCCTCGGCGTTAGCCTGGACGGTCTCGCGGACCTCCTGGCGGCCATCGGCATCCATGCCCTGCATCTTGAGCTGTTTCAGCAGAGCCTCGAGCGCGTCACGAAGTTGTTCCTGAGTCAGGCCCATTTCGCGAAACATGCGCTCGGTTAGCCACTTTTGCACCTGCGGATTGGCCCGCTGACCTTCGCGCATCCCGGCCCGCTCGGCCGCCTGGCGCAGTTGATCGCGACTCGGCTTCTCGCCCTTGGCGAGCATTTTCATGATCTCCTGGATCCGCTCACGCAAGTCGTTGAGAGCCTGGTCCAGCATCTCGCGCTGCTCGACGGTCAGGCCTTCGGGCGCCTGCATTTCCGGTCCTTCGGAACCAAAGTAGGACGGGAAGAGCTGGTCAAACGACTTGAAATCGGCCGGTTCTTTGATCAGGGTCGCCTTGAGCGCATTTCGAAACAGGTCGCGATCCACGACGCCGATTGCTTCGACTGCCCGCATGGAATCGGCCGACTCGGCAAGCGACACGCGCACGCCGGCCGATCGCAATGCGGCCACGAACTCAACAATGCGTTGATCCATGCTGGTTTCCCCTCACACGCGTACGGCGGGCGGCGCCTAGCGCGAGCCCGTCTCGCGGCTCGCCCTGCCGCTGACCAGCGCCCGGCGGGCGCGCTGCAAATCGGACTCATGCTTCAACACCACACTCAGCGTGTCGTTGAGCGTCTTTTCATCCAGATTGCGGGCGTTGATCGAGACCAGAGCTTTGGCCCAATCGACGGTTTCAGCCACGCTGGGCGCCTTCTTGAGCTCGAGCTCGCGCAGCCGATGGACGACCTCAACCACCTGCCTGGCCATGGTGGCCGACAGGTCCGGGGCGCGCAAACGCACGATCTTGAGCTCGGACTCCAAAGTCGGATAGTCCACGTAGAGGTACAGCGCCCGGCGCTTGAGGGCTTCGCTCAGTCCGCGGGTGTTATTGCTGGTCAGGACCACCATCGGATGGTGGCGGGCCTTGATCGTGCCCAGCTCGGGCACACTCACTTGGAAGTCGCTGAGGATCTCGAGCAGGAAGGCCTCAAATTCAGCGTCCGCGCGGTCGATCTCGTCGATCAGCAGGGCGACCGGCTTCTCGTTCATCAGCGCTCGGAGGAGCGGTCGCGGGAGCAGAAACCGGCGCGAGAAAAAGACGCTCTCTTCGGCCGCAACCCGGTCGGCGGCTTCGGCCAGCGTCGCCGCGCCAGCCATGACCTCGCCCAGCTTGTCGCGCAGCAACTGGGTATACAGCATCTGCTTGGAGTATTCCCACTCGTAGAGCGCCTTGGCTTCATCCAGCCCTTCGTAACACTGCAGGCGGATGAGTTCGCGGCCGGTCGCCGCGGCCCACACTTTGGCCAGCTCGGTCTTGCCCACCCCAGCCGGCCCCTCGGCCAGAACCGGTTTGCCCATCCGCTCGGCCAAATAGACAACGGTCGAGATTTCATCGGAAGCGATGTAGTCCTGCCTGAGCAGGCGGTCGGTCACGTCTTGAACGGATTGAAACACGTGTTCTCCCCTCAACCCGCAGGCGCCAGGGAAGTTCATCCCATTCGCCTGCCATTAACAAAATTGATTATCCCCGACTCCTTGAGAGATGGCTGATAGGCGGCATTTATGAAGAGACTAGGGCGTGGCCAGAGGCTCGAGAAGCCAGTAGTCAAACCCATTCATCTTGATGCTGCGCGCCCACCGGTAATTCTGTCCGATTGCATCTTTGACATCGTCGGGGTAGAACTGGGCCCGGAAGATGACCAGCCCGAATTCGCGCCGGCGGATCCGGGCGATCATGTCGCGGGTGTCCAGCATTCCGGCCCTGGACAAGTTGTAGAGCTGAGTCGGATTCGTGACGACATCCTTGTCCGCCAGCAGGGTGAGCATTGCCTCCTCGCTCCAGACGGGGCCATTCGCTTGACGGGCCTGGTTGACGAGCTCCCAGCCATTTGCAGTGTCGGCTGGATCGAGCAGATGACCGAGCTGGGTATAGCCGACGCTATCGTAATACTGAAACGGGGGATACGAGGAGCGCCCGTCAACACCGAGGGCCCTGGCGACACTGCCCAGAAGCCGGCCCGAGGTCGGCAAATGCACGTTGAGCCCGGCCTGCCACACCAGCGCCGCGCTGAACAGGAGAGACGGCAGGGCCGCGCCAACGAGCGCGCCGTGGCGCGGGGTGAGCCATGCCTTCAATCGGGCCGCCAGGCGGGCTGCGCAAACGGCCCCGGCCGCAATCGAGGCAATCAAATAGACCGGTCCGGCGCCCCACTTCCCGGTCAGCATGCCCAACCCCACCCCGCCCAGAAAGTAGAGCGACCAGATCGAGACCGGCTGAAGCGATCGGCGCCGCACAGCCGTGACGAGATCGGCCGCGACGTGGAGGGTGCCCGCCAGGATCAGGGGGGCCTGGAGGCGCCAGAATTCCGTATACACCTCCCAGGTCCGGTCGAGGCTGTATTCATTGACATTGGCCGCTACAACGTTCAGCCAGAATTGGCCGGAGGTGGCCGCGTTCAGGGCCAGCACGATCGCGCCCGCAATCGCGGCCGAAATCAAGAGCGCGACAAGGCCCCACCTTGGACGCCGAAGCAGCAGAAAGCCAAAACCGGCCGCCAGGGCGTCCACGGCCTGCAGCTTGGTGAATCCCGCAATCAGGAGGAGCGCCACACCCGCGACCACTCCGGAAAGGCGCGGCCGGACCGTCGACAAGGCCCGATCCAGACAGAACACACCGGAGATGCCAAAAAGCACCATCGGCAAGTGAGCCCTGGCCAGCGGCCCAATCTGATAGACGTAGTTAGCGGCGAAGAAGGAAAGGCCGGAAATAGCCGCGATGATCAGCCCGGCCCTTTTCGACGCCCCGGACAGGCGGGGCGTCGCCCGATTCGTCCCCGCCGCGCGGGCGGCCAGAAAAACCACCAGGCCGATGCCCAGCGACATTGTCCAGGTGAGGGCCCGGGCGACAGCAAGCTTCGGGCCAAAAAGCCAGATCAAAGGCACCAGCATCAGGCGATACACCGGCGGATAGTTTGAGGCGTAATACGGGAATACCGCATTGTCGAGATAGATCCCCTGGCCTCGCGAAAGGCGCAAGCCGTCGAAAAACTCGAAACCCTCGCCCTGGTCATAGTCAAAGGGGAAGGCAAACAGCCCGTTTGCGTAGACGACATAGATCACGAAGTAGAGCATGAAGACGCCCAGAGTGGTTGCCAGGGCCAGCCCGGCGGCGCTTCCCAACGCGATTCGGGATATCGGACCCGGGGCATTTAGTTTGGCGCTGAGCGCGCGGGTCTCATCGGCGGAGCGTTCGGTCGGCTGGGGCACGCATCGATTATAGTAAGCGCCGGCTTCAGGGCCGCTTCTAACTTATGGCTTCGCTTCGAGACACGCTCAGCCGCACCCGCAACAGCGTCTTCTCTCGTATTCAATCCGCGCTGGGCCAATCCGATATCTCCGCGGAAACATGGGATGAGTTGGAAACGCTGCTAATACAGGCAGATGTGGGGGCCCCGACGACAAACCGGCTGATCACGCGGCTTCGCTCGCGCGCGGAGCGCGAAGGCATCCTTAAGTCAGGGAATTTGCGGACCGCGCTCAAGGAAGAATTGCGCGAGCTGCTGAATCCAAAGACCGAAGCGCCTGGATACACCTCGAACCGCGTCCTGGAAGTGATCATGGTGATCGGCGTCAACGGGAGCGGAAAGACCACCTCGATCGCCAAGCTATGCAAGCTCTACAAAAGCCGCGACCGGAAGATCGTTCTGGCGGCAGCGGACACTTTTCGGGCGGCCGCCATTGACCAATTGCAGATCTGGGGCGAGCGGATCGGCGTGGATGTCGTCGCCGGAAAGCCAAATACGGATCCCGGCGCGGTCACCCACGACGCCGTCCTGGCTGCGTTTTCGCGCAAGGCCGATCTCCTGATCGTCGACACCGCCGGGCGCCTGCACACGAAACACAACCTGATGCAGGAGCTGATCAAGATCAAGAATGTATTGGGGCGAACGGTCCATGAGGCGCCCCATCAGACGCTGCTCGTCATCGATGCCGCAAACGGGCAGAACGCCATCGCCCAGGCCAAGGGCTTTGCGGGCGCCGTTGGCGTGTCAGGGGCGGTCCTGACAAAATTAGATGGCACTCCCAAAGGCGGAGTGGCCTTCGCCATTGCCAGCGAACTCGGCATCCCGATTCGCTTCGTCGGCACAGGCGAGAAAATCGACGACATCCAGGAATTCAACGCGACCGAATTCGTGGACGACCTTTTCGAATCATGATTGAACAACTTCTCGAAACAAAAGCCAGGCTGGAATCGCTCGCGTCAGAGCTGATCAGTCTGCGGGGGCGTCTTTGAGATCGCCCAAAAACAAGCGCGCATAGACGCCCTCGAAACCGCGGCCGCTGACCCGGCCATGTGGAGCGACCCGCTCAAGGCCCAGGCCAGTATGAGGGAGCTCAGCGGCCTTCGCGCGACCGTTGACGCTTTCACCCGCCTTGACCAACGGCTTCAGGATGCCCTGATTCTGACTGAACTTGCCGGCGAGATGGACGACCTTGCGTCTGCCCGGGAAGCCAACGCTGAGGTCGGCGCGATCGCCGGGGCGGCGTCAGAAATTGAACAGGAACTGATGTTCTCGGGCAAGCACGATCAGCGTGACGCCATCCTTGTCATCCAGCCCGGCGCCGGTGGCGTCGACGCCCAGGATTGGGCGGAGATGGTGTATCGGATGTACACCCGCTGGGCAGAGTCCCGCGGGATGAAAACGACCGAGCTCGATTTCTCGCCTGGCGACCAGGCCGGGATCAAGAACGCCACGCTCAGCATCCAGGGCGAACGGGCGTATGGCTGGATGCGAAGTGAGCGCGGCATCCACCGACTGGTGCGAATGTCACCGTTCAATGCGGGCGGCACGCGCGAGACATCCTTTGCCCGGGTCGAGGTCTATCCGGACATTCAGGACGACGACATGACCATCGTCATCAATCCGGCCGATCTCGAGATCGACACCTATCGGTCGCAAGGCGCGGGCGGCCAGAACGTTCAGAAGAACGAGAGCGCAATTCGCATCCGGCACATCCCAACCGGTTTGGTTGTGACCTGCCAGGACCAGCGCAGCCAGACTCAGAATCGCGAGCGCGCCCTGCACATCCTGAAGGTGCGCCTGCAGGAGCAGGAAGAGCGTGCCCGGGATGCCGAACTCCGCCAACTGAAGGGCGAGCACGTAGAGGCCGAGTTTGGCTCCCAGATCCGCAACTATGTCCTCCATCCGTATCAACTGGTGAAGGACACTCGCACCGGATACGAAACGGGCAACACCCAGGCGGTTCTGGATGGCGGGCTGGACGACTTCATGAAGGCATACCTCAAAGGCGAGCGGCGCGACACCTAGGCCGTTGAATCACGATGAGAATCCTGGCGGTCAGCGATGAGGTTGTGAGCTGGATGTACAGCCCGGCGATCCGGGACAGGGTCGGCGAGGTAGATCTGGTGATCAGCTGCGGTGATCTGCCCATCTATTACCTCGAATACATCGCCTCAGCGCTCAATCGACCGTGCCTGTATGTACGTGGCAACCACGACCAATACGAGATTGGCGCCCAGGGCGCGGTGAAGACGGCCCCCGAGGGCTGGATGTCGATCGATCTGCAGCGCCGTGACGTCGGCGGGATTGGCTTTGGCGGGATTGATGGTTGCGTGCGTTATAACCCGAACGCGCCGTTCCAATTTACCCAGAACGAGCAGTGGTTGCGAAGCGCCTGGCTGGCTGCCAAGTGCATTGTTCCGCGCATCGCGCGCGGCCGCGGTTTGGATATCCTTGTAACCCATGCGCCGCCCTTTGCAATTCACAATGGCGACGATCACGCCCATACCGGCTTTCACTCATACAACTGGCTCATTCGCCAGTTCAAGCCGCGCTATGTGCTGCATGGGCACCAGCATCGCAATTATTCGCCGATGCAAACCGGGGAGACAGACGTCGAGGGGACAACGGTGCTAAACGTCCACCCCTATCGGATCTTCGAGTACACCCCCGGCTCGTAAAGGCGGCCATTTCACGCCGCGGGCTTCTGATACAGCTCGATCAGCACCCCGCCCGTGCTCTTCGGATGGACGAAAGCGTAGCGGGTGCCATCGGGCTTGCTCACGGGCTCTGGGTTGATGAGCTCGCCGCCGTTGGCCCGAATGCGCGCAAGCGCGGCCGGGATGTCCGGGACTTCGAGGCAAACGTGATGCATCCCGGGGCCATGTTTGGCCATCCATTTCACAATTCCCGTGTCCGTCCGGGTCGGCTGGAGGAGCTCAATCTCGGAGTCGCCTACTAGCAGAAACGCAACCCGGACACCTTCGCTCTCGATCTCCTCGACCCGATCGCAAGTGAGGCCAAGCGCGTCGCGATAGAACGCAAGCGCGGCGTCCAGGTCCGGCACGGCGACCGCAAGATGATCAATCCGCATCAGTCAATCATCTCAACCTTGAAGTTGGTCCCGCTCTTGATGGTGTCACCGCTGAAGTCTTCGGCCTTCAGGTCGCTGCCGATGACGACATTCCGCCCGATTTTGAAGTTGGCCGGAATGCTGGTGTCCTTGCCAACGACGGAAATACCGGTCGTGATTCCGGCGTCGACATTCTGGGTGTAGTCGTTCCCGTAGCCCACATGGGCGCCCTGCCCCACCCGCACGTGTTTGTCAATGATCGACCGGTCCACATACGCGCCCGCCTCAATGACGACGTCGGTCATGACGATCGAATAGCGCACGACTGCGCCGCGGGCAACCCGCACGCCCGGCCCCAGGACCGAGTATTCAACCGATCCCTCAATCGTGCAGCCATCGGTAATCAGGCTGTGGCTGACAATTGCGCCAGTGCGGATGTTGGCCGGTGGGCGCTCTTCCGACCGCGTGTGGATGATCCAGTCGCGCTCCAGCAAATCCAGCATTGGCTGGTCGGCCAACAAATCCATGTGGGTTTCCCAGTACGACTGGATCGTGCCAACGTCCACCCAGTAACTCGAGAATGGATAGGCGAACACCCGGAAATTCTCCGACACCATCTTCGGAATGATGTTCTTGCCAAAGTCGTGCTCGCTGTCTGGCGACTTTGCATCTTCATTCAGCATTTTGATCAGGGTCTGATAATTAAAGACATAGATGCCCATTGAGGCAAGCGTGCTTTTGGGCTGTTTGGGCTTTTCCTCGAACGCAGTCACCCGCATCGCGTTGTCGGCGTGCACTATTCCAAAGCGCGAGGCTTCTTCGAGCGTGACCCGCAGCGTCG